>JBIJCD010000118.1:0-8790 GCA_044344895.1 Pirellulales bacterium
ACCTGCAGCTCGCCCGGGCCAGTTCCATGAACCTGCGGGAGTTGCTCTCGGATGGATTGTGGGCCGCGCCGACACGGGCCAGCCGCGGATTGACCCGCCGCGCGATCCGAAATGTCGCGTGCACCGGCGCCAGGCTGCCGTAGCCGACCAGGTGCGGCGGGTGCACGAGTGGATCGGCCCGGTCGAGGCCGACGCCGGCCGAAAACGGGTCGGCCACCGCGGCGAACACGTGCTTCAGCCGGCCGCGTGCGTTGGCCGTGGCAACCGCCTGCAACGAGGGCGTGCTCGACGTGAGCACCATGTCGAACGGGCCGCCGACGATCTCCCGGGCGATGGCATTGGCCTGGGCGAGATCACCCTCGGCGTTGTAGCGGCGGATGGTCACCGTCTTGCCGTCGACCCAGCCACGCTCCGCCAGGCCGGCAATCATTCCCTTGACCGCGTCGTCGAGCACCATCGAACTGGTCTGCTGGAGCACGGCCACGGCCGGTAAAACGCGGCTGGCCGATTGCCGGTCGGTCGCCAGCAAGAGCGCTGACGCACCAGCCAGGAGCGCGATCGTCGGCACCGCGCGGCGCAGCCCGGCGAGCAGGGTCTTGTTCATCGTCGGCTCCTCGCCGCGGAGTCGGCGGCGATCGGGATGTCGCGTGAGATGGGCATGGTGTTCCTCGGCCCTTCGATCAGCCGTAGCGTTCGGCCAATGTCCGCGCGGCTTCGTCGTCAAGCTGGTCGGCGGACCGGAGCCGGTCAAACCGGTCGGCGAGATCGTCGGCCGAGAGCCGCCGCTTGGCCGCCCCGTGCACGTCGAGCACGATCCGCCCGCGGTGCACCAGCAGCAGCCGGTCGCCGAGGGACGCTGCCTGCGTGAGCGAGTGTGTCACCATCAACGCCGTGAGGCTTTCCGACCGTACGACCCTGGCCGTGGCCTGCACCACGCGGTCGGCGGCGGCGGGATCGAGGGCGGCGGTGTGCTCGTCGAGGAGGAGCAGTTCGGGCCGATGCCAGGTTGCCATCACGAGGGTCACAATCTGCCGCTGCCCGCCGGAGAGCGAGCCGATCGGCTGGTCGAGCCGCCCGTCGAGCCCCGGCACGATGCCGCCCAGCCGGGCCGCCGCATCGCGCCGCAGGCTCCGGCTGGTGGCCCACGAGAGCCCTGCTCGCCGGCCTCGGCAGGCGGCCACCGCGATGTTTTCCAGGACGCTCAGGCTGGCGGCCGTCCCCGCCCGCGGATCCTGGAACACGCGGCCCACGAACCGGGCGCGTTGGTCTTCACGCCAACGGGTGATGTCGTGTCCAGCCAGCCGGATGCTGCCGCCGTCCACGCGGACCGTGCCGGCGATCGCCCCCAGCACCGTGCTCTTGCCGGAGCCGTTGGTGCCGATCACGACCACGAACTGACCGGCCGGCACCGCCAGCGAAATCCCGTCGACCGCACGGACGAGCGGCCCGCCCGGCGCGGAGAACGTGACGGTGGTGTCGGCCAGTTCGAGCATGTGTCGCCTACCTCGCGGCCGAAGCCTGCTGCCGCCGCACGACCAGCCGCGGCGCCACCAGCGCCGCGAGCACCACCAGCGCTGTCGTGAACTTGAGCCAGTCGGGGTCGAGGCCGGCGCGAAGCGCCGCCGCCACCAGCAGTCGGAAGGTGACGCTGCCGGCGAGCGCCGCCACGAGCGCCCCGCCCAGCCGCACCGTGCCCACCAGCGCATTGCCAAGGAACACGCTCGCCATGCCCCAGACCACCATGCCGATCCCCATCTGCACGTCGGCGAACCCCTGGTACTGGGCCACGATCGCCCCGGAAAGCGCCGTCAGCGAGTTGGCGATCGCGAGGCCGGCCACCGTCAAACCGCCGGTGTTGCGACCGAGCGCACGGGCCATCGTCGGCGTGTCGCCGCCGGCCCGCATCGCCGTGCCCAGCCGGGTGCTGAAGAATGAGTACAAGAGCAGCACGACGGCCAGCCCCACGACGAGCACGAACGCCAGCCGGGCTGCCTCGGCCGCCTCAGCCTCGGCAAAGCCTGCGAGCCGCATCACCGGCAGCAACCTGTCTTCGGCCCGGTCGAGCAGCGTGGTGACGCCGGAGAGCGGCACGTTGCTCCTGCCAAGAAGCACGAGGTTCACGCTCGCAAGCGCCGTCGTCATGAGGATTCCGGAGAGGAGCGGCTCGATCCCGAGCAGGGCATGCAGCATGCCGGTGCAGCAACCAGCCGCCCCGCCGGCGGCCATGCCGGCGAGCGTCGCCAGCGCCGGATCGACGCCCGCTACGAGCAGCACGGTCGCGACCACCGCCCCCAGGGTGAACGAACCGTCGGTTGTGATGTCGGGAAATGAGAACAACCGGTAGCTGACGAACACGCCGATGGCCACGAAGCCCAGTGCCACGCCGAACGTCCAGGTGGAGAGCAGCGTGATCATCGGCCGTCTCCGTGAACCGCCGCGAGCGGTGCGAACCAGCACCAGCCGCGGACGAATTCCGACTGGCCGCTGCCGAGCACCGGCTGCGGATCTGCCAGCAGGTGCATCACCGCCAGCGGCTCGGAGGCGGCGAGACCGTCCACCGCCGCCGTCAGATCGCCGACCCCGCGTTTCAGCGGGCGGTGGGGGAAGACAGCGGCGTGGGCGTGGCCGTGCACGCCTCCCGCGCCGAGCGGCCGCACGAACTCCGCCAGCGGTCCGGCCGGCACGCCCCGGGCGGCCACGCCGACGATGAGGGCGGTGTCCCGGGCGTGGGCCGGCTCGCGGGAAAAGCTCAGCCACCGCGAGGCGACGGCGGCCGTGCCCGCGGCCGAGTTGTCATCGGGAGTTGCCTCGGCGAGCGGTCGGATCAGCTCCGCGCCGATCAAGCCGTGCACCTCCGCCACCAGGACGAGGGCCACGCACTCGGCCTCGGCCAACTCGAGGATCCGCTCCGCGAGTTCGTCGAGCCGCACGGCGGGCTCGTCGTCGGCCGGCTCGAACCCGGCGCGGCCCCGCGGCAATCCTTCCCAAACCAGGCCCGACGCCACGTGCACCACCGGCACGAGGTTCTCCGTGGCAAGCAGATAGTCGATCGCGGCGAATGGCTGCGGCGGCCTGTGAAAGACGGCACCGCAGGCCGCGATCATTTCGCCGGCGATCGTGCCCCAGTCGACGTCGTCGGCGATCGCGGCGATTCCCAGGCCGCAGGCATGCCGGGGCACCCGCAGCGGAACGGCCGACGTGGCCGTGCCCATGATCGCAGCAGACGAGCCGGCCAACCTGGCCTGCAGCATGCCGCCGCCGGCCGGCACGAATCCGGTGAACGTGATGCGACCGCGCCGTATTTCGTCGGCCTGGGCCGGATCGATGGTGGCCCGGCCTGCGGGCGAGGCCGCTGCCGGCGTGGCCATACTCGCCGCCGACTGTTCCATGAGGATGGGGGCCAGTCTCGTCAGCTCCAGCACCCGCGTCACCGGCTCGCTGGCCGCGGCGATCAGGCAGACGCCCCCGGCAGCCTTCGCCGCGCGATGCACGTTGAAGAGAATCCGAATGCCGGCGGAGCTGATGAAGCTCACGCCGACGAAGTCGAGCCGGATCGCATGCCGCCCGGCGTGGAGCTCCTCCGCCACCGCGTTCTCGAGCTCCGCTCCCGACTCCGCGTCGAGCCTCCCGCTCACGACGAGATCGACGGGCCGATCGACCGCGGCCGCGTCGCCGCCCGTTCGTCGCTCGATGGTCAGTTGCATGGCCGACACTCGCCCTACGGCGGCAGGTTCCTCGTCCGGTCCGTATAGTAGCGGCTCCCTTCGAGGAGCATCCATGGAAACGCTTTGGATCATGCTCGCCTCAGCCGCAGGCGCCTGCATCGCGCTCCAGGCGGCGGCCAATGGCTCGCTGCGGTCGAATCTCGACGACCCTCGCTACGCCGCTTTCTTCTCGATCTGCGGCACGATCGTGACCGCCGTGGCCGTGATGCTCGTGCTCCGTCCGACGCCACCCGCCGCGGCCGCCATCCGGTCCGCGCCCTGGTGGAACTGGATCGGCGGGCCGCTCGGGGCGGCGATCGTGCTCGCCGGCGCGGTCCTGGCACCCAAGCTCGGGGCGGCCGCCTTCATCTCCGCCGTCGTCGCCGGGCAGCTCTGCTGCTCGCTCGTGCTCGACCACTTCGGCCTGATGAGCCTGCCGCGGCAGGAACTCTCGGCCGCGCGGATCCTCGGCGCGATGCTCGTGTTCGCCGGCGTGCTGCTCGTGAAACGGTGACGCACCGTCACGCCACCCCGCCTGCAGCGAAACGAGCCATGTGCCAGCCACCGTCCGCCGCCGCCGACCTGCTCGAGAAGATCACCCGGGCTCCGAAGGCCGAGCTGCACGTACACGTCGAGGGCACGCTCGAGCCGGAGCTCGCCTTCGCGATCGCGCGGCGCAACGGCGTCGCGCTCCCCTACGATTCGCCCGCGACGATGCGGCGGGCGTTCGCATTCACGAGCCTGCAGAGCTTCCTCGACGTGTATTACGCGGCGGCATCCGTGCTCCTCACCGAGCAGGACTTCTGCGACCTGGCCTGGGCCTACCTCACGCGGGCCCGTGCCGACAACGTGGTGCACGCCGAGATCTTCTTCGACCCCCAGACACACACGGCGCGGGGCGTCCCCTTCGAGACCGTGATCGGCGGTCTCGGCCGGGCGATCGCGCGGGCCCGAGGCGAGCTCGGCATGTCGGCGGCGCTGATCATGTGCTTCCTGCGGCATCTGCCGGAGGCCGAGGCGTTCGCCGCGCTCGAGCGGGCCGCCCCCTTCCGCGACCGGCTGCTGGGCGTGGGCCTCGATTCCGGCGAGCGCGGCAATCCGCCCGAGAAGTTCCGCGGCGTCTTCGCCCGCTGCCGGGCACTCGGCCTGCACGCCGTCGCCCATGCCGGCGAGGAAGGGCCGCCGGCGTCGATCGTCGGAGCGCTCGACGCGCTCGGCGCGGAGCGGATCGATCACGGTGTGCGCTGCCTGGAGGACCAGTCGGTCGTGCGCCGGCTCGTCCGCGACCGGATTCCGCTCACGGTCTGCCCCCTGTCCAACGTGAAGCTGGGGGTGTTCGACAGCCTGGCCCGGCACAATCTGCCGCAGCTTTTGGCCGCCGGCCTGCGGGCCTCGGTGCACTCCGACGATCCCGCCTACTTCGGTGGATACATCAACCGCACCTTCACGGAGAGCTTCTCGGCCCTGCCGCTCACGGCTGCCGATGCGATCACGCTGCTGCGGAACGGCTTCACGTCGAGCTTCCTCGACGACGAGGCCAAGGCCCGGCACCTCGATTCGCTCGAGGCGGTGTTCGCCGACTGACGGGGGCACCGCGGCGGCCGAGGGAGGACCAATGCGGCCGGAGGCACACGCAGCCGCAGCCATCACCCCGATCACAGCCTCTCTTCGAGCTCCTCCCAGCGGCGAAACGCCGCCGCCAGTTCGGCCTCGCGGTCTTTGAGAAACCGCTGCGTGGCGGCGATGTCGGCCGCCGGCTGTTTGTAGAAAGCGGGCTCCGCGACCTGCACATGGATGGCGGCGATCTCGGCTTCCAGCCGCTCGATCGTCGCCGGCAGCAGATCGAGCTCCCGCTGCTCCTTGTAGGACCGTCGCCGCGGCCCGCGTCCGCCGCCCTCGCCCATCCCCGCCGCCACACCTGCCTCGTCAGTGGCCGCGCTGCCGGCCGTCGCGACGGCCTGGGACCGCCGCGGTGGATCGGGCAGCGACGTCTTCATCGCCGGTCGCTGCCGCACCCAATCCCCATATCCGCCGACGTACTCGCGGATGCCATCGTCTTCGTAGGCGATCACGCTCGTCGCCACATTGTCGAGAAACTCCCGATCGTGGCTCACCATCAGGATCGTGCCGGAAAACTCCACGAGCTTCTGCTCGAGCAACTCCAGCGTTTCCGCATCGAGGTCGTTGGTCGGCTCGTCGAGTACGATGACGTTGGCGGGCTGGGTGAAGAGCTTCGCCAGGAGCACGCGATGCCGCTCGCCACCCGAGAGGAATCGCACCGGCGTCCGCGACCGCTCCGGGGAAAAGAGGAAGTCCTGCAGGTACCCCACGATGTGCCGCTTGCGGCCGTCGATGGTGACAGTGTCGTTGCCGCCGGCGACGTTGTCAGCGATCGTCTTCTCCCCGTCGAGTTGCCCGCGGAGTTGGTCGAAATAGGCGACGGCGAGGTTCGTACCCAGCCGCACCGTCCCCGAGTCGGGCCGCAACTCGCCCAGCATGAGCCGCAGCAGCGTGGTCTTTCCGGCCCCGTTCGGGCCGACGATCCCCACCTTGTCGCCGCGGAGAATGTCGGTGGAGAAGCCGGCGAGGATGCGGCGGTCTCCGTGGCTGAACGAGACGTCGTCCATCGCGCAGACGAGCGTGCCGCTGCGGGCCGCCTCCTGGATCACGACTCTCGAGGTGCCGATCCGCTCTCGCCGCCTGCCGCGCTCCCGGCGCATCGCCTCCAGGGCCCGCACGCGGCCCTCGTTCCGGGTGCGGCGGGCCTTGATCCCCTGACGGATCCACACCTCCTCCTCCGCCAGCCGCTTGTCAAAGAGCGCGTTCTGCTTCTCCTCGGCGGCGAGCGTGTCGGCCTTCCGTGCCAGAAACGTGTCGTAGTCGCACGACCAGTCGAGCAAGCGGCCGCGATCGATCTCCCAGATGCGGGTGGCGATCGTCCGCAGAAACGCCCGGTCGTGGGTCACGAACAGCAGCGTGCCGGGCCACGCCGCCAAGAAGGCTTCCAGCCAGGAGATTGCGGCGAGGTCGAGATGGTTGGTCGGCTCGTCGAGAAGCAGGAGATCGGGCTGCGTCACGAGCGTCCGGGCCAGCAGCGTCCGCCGCTTCATCCCCGCCGACATTGCGGCCAGGTCGGCGGTGGCAGGGATTTGCATGCGGGCGAGCGTCTGCTCCGCCCGCTGGTCCGCCTCCCACGCCTCAAGGGCATGCGTGGCCACGGCGGAATCCAGGGCCGACCGCACCACGTCCCGTGCCGGCCCGCCGACGCCCGCCGGGACGTCTTGCGGCAGATAGGCCACCGCGACGCCCGGCGACACGGTGCACCGCCCCCGATCCGGCTGCTCCGTACCGCAGATCATCTTGAGCAGCGTGCTCTTGCCGGCGCCGTTGCGGCCCAGCAGTCCGATCCGCTGCCCGGCCTCGATCTGCCTGGTCACGCCGTCCAGCAGCGGCGGACCGTCGTAGCCGATCGTCAGATCGTCGAGGTGGACGAGGGCCATGGAACGTCACTCGGGCGGACCGAAAAGTCGCGTCGGAAGAATGCTCGGCATCCTATGCGTGGCTCGCGGCGGCGCACAGCGACACCCGTCGTCCGGGCCGGCAGCGCTGCTGACGGCAGCACCCTGCGGCAGGCTTGGTATGATCGGCAGGGATCGCGCCGCCGCGAGTTTCCCGCAGCTCCCCGCCCTGCCACGTCCGCCACCGATGAACGCCGTCGCCACCAGCATCCCGGGCGTGCTCATCCTCGAGCCTCGAGTCTTCACGGATGAGCGCGGCTTCTTTTACGAGAGCTTCAACCACCGGGCGTTCGAGTCGGCCGTGGGCGGACCGGCCAGGTTCGTGCAGGACAACCACAGCCACAGCGTTCGCGGCGTCCTGCGGGGACTCCACTACCAGGAGGGTCAGCCGCAAGGAAAACTGATTCGCGCCGTGGTGGGTGCGGTATTCGACGTGGCGGCGGACATCCGGCCCGATTCTCCCACGTTCGGCACATGGGTCGGCGTGGAGCTCTCGGCCGACAACAGGCGGCAGCTCTGGATACCGCCGGGGCTCGCCCACGGCTTTCTCACGCTCTCCGACACGGCGGACCTGCTTTACAAGACCACCGACTACTACGCCCCGCAGCACGAGCGCTGCATCATCTGGAACGATCCGACGCTGGCCGTGGCCTGGCCGCTCGCTGGTCCGCCGATCCTCTCACCACGGGACGAGCGGGGCGAACCGCTGCAACGCTGATCGAGTCACAGCGATGCACGGCACCCGCGACACGGCAGGCCGCTGAGCCAGGGCGGTCTCGGGTCGGTCACGCGGCAGTGTTGGTCGTGACGATTAAAGCGATGGCGCGGACAGACCTGCCGCCATGCGGCCAAACCGCAGATCCGCACCCGAACTTTGCTTGACAGGGGATTTCGCGGCCATACTGTTGAAAACATCGGCGGAAACCTATTTCTTCCGGTGTTCGGCCCTTCGTCGCCGCCCCGCAGCGGTGCCACCATGATTCTCGTCACCGGCGGCGCCGGTTTCATCGGCAGCAACTTCGTCCTCGACTGGCTCGGCTACAGCGACGAGGCGGTGCTGAACCTCGATTGCCTCACCTACGCCGGCAACCTGCGCAACCTCGATGCGATCGCCGGTGACCCGCGACACCTGTTCGTGCGGGGCGACATCCGCGACGACGCACTGGTGGAGTCGCTGCTGCGGGACCACTCGGTGCGGGCGGTCGTGCACTTTGCCGCCGAGACCCACGTCGACCGGTCGATTCGCGGTGCCGAGGAGTTCATCCAGACCAACGTCGTGGGCACGTTCCGGCTTCTTGAGGCGGCCCGCCGCCACTGGACCGCGCTCGCTCCGGGCGAGCGGGACGATTTCCGCTTCGTGCACGTGTCGACCGACGAGGTCTACGGATCGCTCGCCCCGTCCGACCCGCCGTTCAGGGAGACGAACCCGCACCAACCCAACAGCCCCTACGCGGCCAGCAAGGCAGCGGCTGATCATCTGGTGCGCAGCCACCACCACACCTACGGGCTGCCGGTGCTTACGACCAACTGCTCCAACAACTACGGGCCGTTCCAGTTTCCGGAAAAGC
>JBIJCD010000388.1:0-3720 GCA_044344895.1 Pirellulales bacterium
CTCGGCGTGAGGCGATTGCCCTCCTTGTTCGCGATCACCTTGGGCTCCTTGCCCTCCATCACCGCGACCACGGAGTTCGTGGTGCCGAGGTCGATGCCGATGATCTTTTCGCCCTGCTTCGTTGCCATGGTCGCTGTGTTCCTCTCGAAAATGCCGGCTGCCCGAACGTGCTTGGAAGTCCCTGATGTGACCGGGGGATCGGCGGTTGCCGGATCCGTGCCCGACCTCCATCACCCTCCGGAAAAGCAAAGCCCGTGCCAGCCCTCGTGGGCTCCGTGATTCTGCCCCGAAAACAGCTGGAAAGCCTTCTATTGGCGAGTATTTACGCCGCCCCGCTGCAAGGTACAGTTGAGGATCCGAAGTCATCCTGAGCAGCCGCAGCCCACGGCGACTGCCATTTTGGCGTTCCTTCCCCGCTGCTCCGTTCCTTTTCCCCACGGCTGCTTCCCATGGCTCACTCCGGCGCCCCGCGGAAGCCGCTCGCCGACAAGGGCGGCCTCACGGCCCTGCGGACGCAGATCGACAAGATCGACCGGGAGCTGGTCGGCCTGGTCAACGCCCGGGCCGAGCTGGCCCGCCAGATCGGCCACCTCAAGCAGTCGAACGGACAGGTCACCTACGACCCGTCCCGCGAGGAGATGGTGCTCGAGAAGGTCGCCGCATCCAACACCGGGCCGCTGTCGAACGAGAGCCTCAAGTCGATCTGGCGTGAACTGATCTCGGGTTCCCGGGCGATCGAGCAGCACCTGCGGGTGGCCCACCTGGGGCCGGCGTGGACCTATAGCCACCTGGCCGCCCTGCACCGCTTCGGCAGCTCGGTCGAATTCGTGCCGGTCGCGAGCATCTCGGCCGCCTTCGAGGAGGTGCACGCCGGCCATTCCCACTACGGCGTCGTGCCGCTGGAAAACTCGACCGACGGCCGGATCGCCGACACGCTCGACAACTTCTCGCGGCTGCCGGTCAAGATCTGTGCCGAGGTGCCGCTCCGCATCCACCACACGCTGCTGGCGGCCTGCGACCGGGCCGCGATCACGGCGGTCTACAGCCGTCCGCAGGCCCTCTCGCAGTGCCGCAACTGGCTGGCTCGCCACCTGCCTGACGCCCGGCTGGTGGAGGTGACGAGCACCAGCGCCGCCGCCGAGATGGCCGCCAAGACGCCCCGGGCCGCGGCGATCGCCAGTCGGCAGGCTGGGGTGCACCACGGGCTGAACGTCCTGGCCGAGAACATCGAGGACGTCGCCGGCAACACCACCCGATTCGCGGTCATCGGTCACGCCGACGCTAGTCGCACCGGCCGCGACAAGACGTCGCTGATGTTCGAGATCGAGCACAAGCCGGGCGGCCTCGCCGACGCCCTGGCGATCCCCAAAAAGCAGAAGCTCAACCTCACCTGGATCGAGTCGTTTCCGATGCCGGGCGAGGAACGCGGCTACGTCTTCTTCGTGGAGCTCGAGGGCCACCGCGACGACCTCCGGGTCCGCCGCGCCATCGCGGCGCTGGAGAAGCGGTGCAAGCGGGTGGTCATCCTCGGCTCCTACGCCGCCGCGGCCGCCGTCGGCTGACGCGCACCCGCCGCACCACGCGACAGGCCGGCGGTCGCGGATTGCCTCTGGCCCCTCTCCCGCGGCTTTGAGCTTTCCTCCCTGCCTCGTATCATCCTCGGCAAAGGAGACAACCATGCCGCCCACCGCATCGTCACGCAGGAAGATCGTCGCCGGAAACTGGAAGATGAACCTCGATCGTGCCAAGGCCCGTGAGCTCACGGCGGCCGTGGCCGGACGACGGGGCGAGGCGGCGCAGGTCGAACTCGTCCTCTGCCCCCCTGCCCTGTACGTCGACACGGTCGGGGCCGCGCTCGCGGCCGCGAAGAGCGACGTCGGCCTCGGCGGCCAGAACATGCACGACAAGGCCAGCGGCGCGTTCACCGGCGAAGTGGCCCCGGCGATGCTCGTCGATCTGGGCTGCCGTTACGTGATCCTCGGCCACTCCGAGCGGCGAACGCTCTTCGGCGAGACCGACGCGGCAGTCAACGCCAAAACGAAGGCGGCGCTGGCCGCCGGCCTCGTGCCGATCGTCTGCGTCGGCGAGACGCTGGAGGAGCGGGAGGCGGGCCGCACGCAGGCGGTCGTCACCACCCAGGTCAAGGGATCGCTGGCCGGACTGTCGCCCGCCGACCTCGAAAAGCTCGTCGTGGCCTATGAGCCGGTGTGGGCCATCGGCACCGGCAAGGTGGCCACGCCGCAGCAGGCCCAGGAGGTGCACGCCCTGATCCGCGGGCTGCTCGGCTCGCTCGCCTCCCCCGCGGTGGCCGCCGCGGTGCGGATCCAGTACGGCGGCAGCGTGAAGCCCGACAACGCCGCCGACCTCGCAGCCCAGCCCGACATCGACGGCGCCCTCGTGGGCGGCGCGAGCCTCAAGGCCGACGACTTCCTGGGGATCGCCCGGGCCTTCGCCTGAGGGCCGCCCCCGGCGGAACCGCAGCCGGGGTAGGCCGGCGGGCCGCCGTGCGATACCCTTTTGGGTCTCGCGTCGTCGGCGCGGCTTCTCTCGGGCACCGTCCCGAGAGAACGCCCCGTGACGCGGCCGCACCACGACGCCTCTTTTTTCGGAGCCTCGGCCTGCCATGATCACGCTCGTCCGCTTCCTGCTGGGATTCATGCTCGTCTTCACGGCGCTGTTCCTCGTCATGCTCGTGCTCCTGCAGCGGGGCCGGGGCGGCGGGCTGGCCGGGGCGCTGGGCGGCATGGGCGGCCAGAGCGCCTTCGGCACGAAGGCGGGCGACCTGTTCACGAAGATCACCGTCGGTGTGGCGGCCTTCTGGATCGTGCTCTGCATCCTCGCCAACAACCTGCTTGGCCGGCAGCAGTCGCTGCTCTCGAGCGACCTCGGCGGCGCCATCCCGCAGGCGACCGTGCCGATGACGCCCACCCAGCCGATGACGCAACCGGCGGCGCCCCAGCCCGGCGCACCGGGCACCGCCGGCGGCGGAGCGGCACCCGTGCCGCCGCTCGACCTCGCCCCGGCCGCCACGAACGCCCCTCCGGCAGCTCCACAGCCGCCCGCCCCTCCGGCAGCCGAGAAGCCGGCAGCCGCGGAGAAGCCCGCCGCGGAGGCGGCACCCGCGGCCGAGAAGCCCGCCGCCCCGGCCAACTAGCCCTCCGCGATCGGGTGCCTCGACCATGGCGATCAGCATGACCGGCTGCGGGGAGGGCATCGCCTCCGACGGGCCGAGCGCCTGCCGCGTCGAGCTGCGGGTCGTCAACAACCGCTTCTTCAAGCTGGCGCTGCGGGCTCGCGACGCCTTCACGATGCTCGAGCCGCGGATCGAGGCCGCCATCCGCGGCCGGGTCCGCCGCGGCGCGGTGCAGATGACGCTCGACGTGTCGGGTCCGGCGGCGCCGGCCGGCCGACGGTTCGACCGCACGCAGCTGGCCGCCTACCTCGACGACCTCGAGGATTTCTCGGCCACGCACCGCATCCCGATGCCGAAGACGATCGACGGGATCCTCGGGCTGCCGGGCATCCTCGTCGAGACGCCACCCTCGCCCGAGGCCATCGAGCAGACCTGGCCGCTGGTGTCGCGGGCCCTGGCGGCCGCCCTCGACGGCCTCGACCGCATGCGTCGCGACGAGGGCGCCGCGCTCACCCGCGACATGCGGTCCTGCTGCGGCGAGATCGGCCGGTCGATCGCGGCCATCCGCGCGCGGGTTCCCGCCGTCC
>JBIJCD010000389.1:0-3714 GCA_044344895.1 Pirellulales bacterium
CTCGCGGCCGGTGGCCCTGGCGGCTCGTCCGCCGCCGAGTCTCAGTCGCGGCAGATCGTCGTCTACGGCGCCACCTCCGGCGGCATCGTGGCGGCGATCCAGGCGCGGCAGCTCGGCAAGTCGGTGATCGTCATCGAGCCCAGCCGCCATGCCGGCGGACTCACCGCCGGCGGCCTGGGAGCGACCGACATCGGCAACAAGGCGGCGATCGGCGGACTGTCCCGCGAGTTCTACCGGCGGATCGGCCGCCACTACGCCGCCGAATCGGCCTGGAAGCACGAGCGTCGCGACGCCTATGCCGGCAAGCGCAAGACGGCGGACGAGCGGGAGATGTGGACGTTCGAGCCGCACGTCGCCGAGCGGGTCTACCGCGACTGGCTGGCCGAGGCGGGTGTGGAGGTCGTGTACGGCGAGCGGCTCGATCTCCGTCCGGACGGCGTCGAGAAGGCGGCCGGCCGGATCGTGGCGATCCGCATGGAGAGCGGCCGCCGGTTCGCCGGGAGCGTGTTCATCGACGCCTCCTACGAAGGGGATCTCATGGCGAAGGCCGGCGTCTCCTACCACGTGGGCCGCGAGCCGCAGGCCACTTACGACGAGTCGCTCAACGGCGTGCGGGTCGCCGAGTCGACGAAGCACCAGTTCACCCACGACGTCGATCCCTACGTCAAACCGGGCGACCCGTCGAGCGGCCTCCTGCCACTCGTCTCGCCCGATCCCCCGGGCGCCGATGGATCGGGCGACCACCGCGTGCAGGCCTACAACTTCCGCATGTGCACCACCGACGTGCCGGACAACCGCAGGCCCTGGCCGAAGCCGGAGGGCTACGACGAGAGGGTCTACGAGTTGTTGCTGCGCAACTTCGAGGCGGGCGACCAGCGGCGGCCGTGGAACCCGGTCTGGATGCCCAACCGCAAAACCGACACCAACAACAACTTCGCCATCAGCACCGACTACATCGGGGCCAACTACGCCTACCCCGACGCCGACCACGCCACGCGGGAGCGGATCGTCGCCGACCACCGCCGCTACCAGCAGGGGCTCATGTACACGCTCGCCAACAATCCGCGGGTGCCGGCCGACGTCCGCGGGCATTTCCAGGAGCTCGGACTGGCCCGCGACGAGTTCACCGACAACGACAACTGGCCCCACCAGCTCTACGTCCGCGAGGCCCGCCGCATGGTGTCGGACTACGTGATGACGCAGCACAACTGCCAGCAGCGCGCGGTGCCCGAGGATCCGGTGGGCCTGGGCGCCTACAACATGGACTCGCACAACTGCCAGCGCTACGTGACTCGGGAGGGCGTCGTCCGCAACGAGGGCGACATCCAGGTCGGCGTCTCGCCCTACCGGATCAGCTACCGCAGCATCCGGCCGAAGCGGGAGGAGTGCGAGAACCTGCTCGTGCCGGTCTGCCTGGCCGCGTCCCACATCGCCTACGGCTCCATCCGCATGGAGCCGGTCTTCATGGTGCTGGGCCAGTCGGCGGCGACGGCCGCATCGATGGCGATCGACGCCGGCGTGCCGGTGCAGGCCGTCGACTACGCCGCCCTGCGGAACCGGCTGCTGGCCGACGGGCAGGTGCTCGAGTGGACCGGGCCGACGAAGTCGGCGGCCCCGCGCCGCGATCCGGCGAAGCTGGAGGGGATCGTCGTCGACAATCCGGCCGCGAAGCTGACGGGCGACTGGACCGCGAGCGCCGCCACGCCCGGCTTTCTCGGCACCGACTACCTCCACGACGCCGCGGAGGGCAAGGGCATGAAGTCCGTCGCGTTCACGGCCACGCTGCCGCGCGCGGCCGACTACGAGATCCGCATCTGGTATCCGGCCGGTCCCAACCGTGCGGAGAAGGTGCCGGTGACCGTCGACCTGCCGGCGGGCCCGCGGACGTTCCTCGTCGACCAGCGCCGGATCACCTCCGACGCGGTCGACAGCTACCAGTCGCTCGGCCGGCTCCCGCTGCCGGCCGGCACGATCCGGGTGACGATCGGCACGGCGGGCACGAGCGGCCACGTGATCGCCGACGCGGTGCAGTTCGTGGAGGCGCCGCAGCCTGGCCGCTAAGCCGGCGCGCGACTGGAGCGCGAGTCGACTCGCCCATGCGCCCGACCCGCTCCGTGTTCTTCCCCTGAAGCGGGAACTGGCTCGTGGTTCGCCGTTGCATCCGTGAGGGGCTGGCCGTGCCCGATGAGCCGGCGTAGCTCACAACTGGAGCCCCGGAGGGCGGAGCGCAGTCAGCTTCGAGAGAGCGAAGGCCCGGAAGGCCGGAGCGAACGTCCGGCGATGGGGTGCGGCCAGCCCCGAACCGCGGGCGTTGGCGCCGTTGCAAAATAGCTCCGCGCGTGAGCGACGGCGCCCACGCGCGTGCCTTACCGCACCGCCCGGTCGGGCGAGGCCTCGGGGGCCGCGGCGAGCCGCGTGCGCGCCTCCGCGGCCACGACGTAGGGCCGCTTGTATTCCGGCATGTAGCCGCGGGCGCCGCGGACGGTCACGTCCTGACCCACCAGCGGCGCGAGGTTCACGCCCGCCTGCGGCGTGATGAAGGCGATGACGTTGTTGCTCTGATCCACGACGGCCCACCGCGGCGCGTCGGGCCGGCGCGAGACCACCGTGGCCAGCCGCCCCGTGGTCTCGGTCATGTCCGGGGGCGTCCACGTGGGCTGGCCGTCGGCGGGCGCTCCGCCGGGCAGGACGCCCGGCCGGATCGGACGGCTGCCGATCGCCGCCAGGCTCGACCACATGCCGCCGATCTGCAGCGGCGCGTCGGCGGCGGGGCCGGGAGCGGCCTGCAGGGAGCGATGACGGCCCTGGATCGCCTCGAACCTCGCGATTCGCGCGTCGAGCGCCGCGATGCGGGTGCGTTCCGAATCGTTGCCCGTCCGGGCGGCCACCTGCCGCAGCCGCTCCCGCACCGGCGCCAGGTTCCACGCATCGGCGGGACCGGTGACGGCCAGCGAGAGCGCCAGGTCGATGTCGGCCAGTTCGTCGCCGGTGGCCGATGGGCCGGCGGCGGTCACCGCGACCGGCGTGATCGGCGTGGCCGGGTCGAACACGCCCGTGCCGCGGGGCAGCCAGCCGGCGAACAGCCGCCGCGCCGCCGGCATGAATCCGAGTTCCTGGGGCGGCGCGATCACGCCGGAGGGCGGCTGGGGGGGCATGGTCTGTGGCAGCGGCGGCTGGCCCGGCACCGGACCGCCATCGCTCACCGCCTGGGCCAGGGCGACGCTCGCGTCCTTCAGCGCCGCCACCGCCTCACCGAGCGACGCCCGGGCGTTCGCGGCGTCGGCGGCGACGGCATCGGTCGACGGCGTCGAAGCGGGAACGAGCCCGGGCACCGGCTCCAGGTCGGCCTGCCGTGCCCAGCGAAACTCTCCCGCCGGCGGCTCGATCCGCACCCACAGGCCGGCATGCCGACCGGATGGGATCCGCACCTCCTCCAGCAGCCGCACCCGCTCGCCCGCCTCGAGCGTCACCTGCGCCACGTGCCGCAGGTCGTTGAGCTGTGACCCTACCCGCGACACGGCGCCGTCGGTGACGACGACGCCGATGCCGGGATCGCGGGCGGCGCCGGCATCGCCTATCGCGGAGGCGGCGTCAACGTCGCTCGCCCGCAGCCAGCTGTAGCTGCCGGCGACGGGCCGCACTGCGACGTAGTCCGCCCCAGCGGGATCGGTCGCCCACACCTCGACTTGCGCGCCCGCGGCCAGCCGCTCGGTG
>JBIJCD010000382.1:0-3770 GCA_044344895.1 Pirellulales bacterium
TATCATGATCAGCCTTCCAAACGCCCACCGTGCAGATCCTCTTCCCTCACCCCGTCCGGCAGCCTCCCCCCACGGCATGAGCACGCTCGTCTTCGGTCATCGCAACCCCGACACCGACGCCATCTGCTCGGCGCTCGCCTACGCCGACCTCCTCCAGCAGACGACGCGGCCCGACGCCGTCGCAGCCTGCTGCGGGCCGCCCAACAAGCGAACCGAATACGTGCTGACGCGGGCGGGCCTGGCCCCGCCACGGATGGTGATGGACGTGCGGCCGTCCGCCGAGGACCTCTGCCGCCGCGACACCGTGACCGCGTCGTTCGGCGATTCGTTCCACGACGCCTACCAGCGGATGCAGGCCGCCGACCTGCGGGCCATCCCGGTGATCGACGCGGGCCGCCGCGTCGTCGGCGTCCTCTCGGTGCTCCACCTGATGGACCTGTTCTTCAACGACGAGGGCGACCCGCTCAAGCTGCGGACCGTCACCACCTGCCTGCAGAAGATCCACGACGTGCTCGGCGGCAGCTTCCAGCACGTGATCGAGCCGGAGCAGCGGGACGAGCTTCTCGTCATGGTGGGCGCCATGAGCGCCGAGGGCTTCACCGACCGGATGCACAAGTTTCCCGCGCAGCGGCTGATCGTGGTCTGCGGCGACCGCCCCACGATCCAGCTGCCTGCGATCGAGCACGGCGTGCGGGCGCTCGTGCTCACCGGCGGCTTCCAGCTCTCGCCGGGGCTCGTGGAGCTGGCGCGGATCCGCAACGTGTCGGTGATCAGGAGCCCGTTCGACACGCTCAACACGGCGCTGCGGATCAAGTCTTCGCAGTTCATCGACCCGGTGGTCGACACCGAGTTCGTCACGGTGGCCGGCAAGGCGAGCGTGGCCGAGGCCCGCGGCATCGTGGAGCGGTCGCCGCAGCCGGTGTTTCCGGTGGTGGCCGACGACGGCACGCTGGTGGGGCTCTCGTTCAAGTCGGATCTCATCAGCCCCCCACGGCAGAAGCTCGTGCTCGTCGACCACAACGAGCTCGCCCAGGCGGTGAGCGGCGCCGATGAGGCCGAGATCGTCGAGGTGCTCGATCACCACCGCCTCGGCGGCGGGCTGAAGTCGACGCAGCCGATCCGCTTCATCAACGAGCCGGTGGGATCGACCTGCACGCTCGTGGCCCGGCAGTTCCGGGCGGCCGGCATCGAGCCGCGGCCGGGCATCGCGCTGTGCATGGCCTCAGGCATCATCTCCGACACGCTCTACCTGCGTTCGCCCACCACGACCGACACCGACCGCGAGGTGCTGGCCTGGCTGCGCGGGCTGTGCAGCGTCGACCTCGACCAGTATGCCCGGGAGTTCTTCGAGATCGGTTCGTCGCTGCGGTCGAGCACGCCCGCCGACGTGATCGGCGAGGACTGCAAGGAGTTCATGGAGCACGGCGTGCGGTTCTCGATCTCGCAGATCGAGGAGACCGGATTCGACCTGTTCTGGGAGCGGAAGGACGAGCTGCGGCAGGCGCTGGAGCAGTTCGCAGACCGGCACCGGCTGAGCTTCTCGGCCCTGCTGGTGACCGACGTCGTGAGCAACGGCTCGCTGCTTTTGCTCTCCCGCGAGTCGGAGGGATGGGAGGAGATCAACTACCCGCGGCTCGACCGCAGCCTCTATTCCCTCAAGAACGTCGTCAGCCGCAAGAAACAGCTCCTGCCGCTGCTCTCCCAGCTGATCGCCACCTCGCGGGCGTGACGCGGCCCGAGCGGGGCGGACGCGGCCTAGCCTGCCGCGACGCGGGCCTCGAGCAAGCGGAAGGCCTCGTGCTCCCGCGGGCCGCCCGTCTTCTCGACGAGCACCGCCAGGTCGCGGAGCCGGCGGTCCACCTCGGCCGCGCCGAGGAGGTGCAGCCGCGTGACAAGGATCGCACCTTCGAGCACGGCGTGCCGAGCCCGATTGAAGCCCGCGAACGGCCGTCCCTCGTGGACGGCCAGGACGTCGGCCGTAAGGCGGATCCGCGTCTGAGAGGTGTCGGCGGCCACGACGCGAAACTCGTAGCTGCGGCATGCGGCCTCGAGCACCCGGCCGCGGACCACCGTCGCCGGCCGGCTGGCGGGGGCCGCGTTGACCGCCCCGACCACGACCTGCGCCAGGAGCAACGCATCGTCGGTAACGTGGAACACGCCCTCCGGCAGCCGGGCCAGATGGGCGGCGGTCTGGCTCGTCGGAAAGGGCTTGAGCAGCAGCCGCTCGATCCGGCCCGACTCCGCGGCGGCGGCGTCGACCTCGGGCCCCATGGCGGCCAGATGCATGCCGCCGGCCGGGTCGGTGGTCGTCACGAGTCCCTCGAGGATCATGGCCGACAGTGTACCCGCCGCGGGGTACGATGGATGGCGGTTGGATCATCCGCCTCGCTCGCACGCCCGCCCGTGACCGCTCCGCCCGACCGCATCCATTTCGTGACCGGCAGGCTCGCCGAGCACTCGCTGCGGCAGGTGCTCGACGGCCTCGCACCGCGGGTCGGCTTCCAGGCCACCGTGCAGGTGATGAACATCACCGTCGCCGCCCTGATGACGACCGACTGGATCGCCCGCAGGCTCGAGGTGCCCGCCGGCACGACCCGGATCGTCATCCCGGGCGGCTGCCGAGGATCACTCGACGCCATCGCCGTCGTCACGGCCGTGCCGGTCGAGCGGGGGCCGGAGGACCTGCGGCGGCTCGACGAGTTCTTTGGTCAGCGGTCCCGCGACCTGGCCGACTACGGCGGCCACGACATCGAGATCCTGGCCGAGATCAACCACGCGCCACGGCTTCCGCCCGCGCACATGCTGGCCCTCGCCCGCAGGCTCCGGGCCGACGGCGCCGACATGATCGACCTGGGCTGCGACCCCGGCGACGTCTGGGCCGGCGTGGGCGACGCGGTGCGGATGCTCGTCGCCGAGGGCTTCCGGGTGTCGATCGACAGCTTCGAGCCTCGTGAAATCGCGGCGGCCGCGGCCGCCGGAGCGACGCTCGTGCTCTCGGTCAACTCGACGAACGCCGCGGCCGCCGCCGACTGGGGCTGCGAGGTCGTGGTCGTGCCCGACGTGCCGGCCACCCTCGAGGGCTTCGACGCGACCGTCGACCGGCTCGTGCGGGCGGGCGTGCGGATGCGGCTCGATCCGGTGCTCGAGCCGATCGGCTTCGGCTTCGCCGCCAGCCTGGGCCGATATCTCGACGTCCGCCGTCGCTACCCCGAAGCCGAGATGATGATGGGGGTCGGCAACCTCACCGAGCTCACGGATGTCGATTCGGCGGGCGTCAACACGCTGCTCCTCGGCTTCTGCCAGGAGGTCGGCATCCGCTCCGTGCTCACGACGCAGGTGATCCACTGGGCGGCGAGCAGCGTCCGCGAGTGCGCTCTGGCCCGGGCGCTGGTCCACCATGCCGTCACGCGGCACACGCTCCCCAAGCACGTGGAGCCAGGGCTCGTCACGCTGCGCAGCGGCCGGCCGCAGGCCCACGGCCAGGAAGTGCTCGACGGCCTGGCCCGCGCGATCCGCGACCCCAACTTCAGGATCTTCGCCGAGCGCGGCGCGATCCACCTCGTGGGCGCAGGCCTGCACCTGGAATCCCGCGATCCGTTCGCGCTCTTCAAGCAGCTCGCGGAGGCGGGCCGCACCGACGTCGACCCGAGCCATGCCTTCTACCTCGGCTACGAGATGGCCAAGGCCGTGACGGCGCTCACGCTCGACAAGGACTACCGGCAGGATCAGGCCCTCGACTGGGGCCATCTCACGCGGCCCGAGATCGGTCA
>JBIJCD010000141.1:0-8208 GCA_044344895.1 Pirellulales bacterium
GCGGCGGAGGCCTCCGCCGCGAAGGCCGCGGCGGCCGCAGCCGCGCCACCGCAGCGAATCGCCGAACCAACATGAGCCGCACGGACGCCGCCACCAACGCCGCCCCACCCGTCTCGCCCGGGGACGATCCGCGGGCGTGGATCGCCCGCCGCTGGTTCACGCCGTCGGGCGCCGCCGTCGCCGAACTGAGGCCCGGCGTCGAGGCCGTGGAGCTCTTCAGGCGGCTGGCGCGGCGGCGGCACTGCCTGTTTCTCGACAGCGCGGCGATCGACGGCAAGGCGGAGCTTCCGGCCGGCGGCGTTCCTCCTCCCCGGCTGGGCCGGCATTCGTTCGTCGCCGCCGACCCGATCCATTCCGTGCACGTCGATCCCGGCGGCGACGGCGGCGATGCGGAGCGGGTGGCGGCCGCATTCGCCGGGGTGCGCACGCTGCTGGCCGATCTCGCCTGCCCCACGATCCCCGGCCTGCCGCCGTTTCAGGGGGGCGTGGCCGGGCTCGTGTCGTACGAGTGCGGCCTGGCGCGGCTCGGCATCGGCCCGGCGCCGCGCACCACAGGCGTGCCACTCCTCTCGCTCCACGTCTACGACGTCGTCTGCTGCTTCGACCACGACGCCGGCCGCGGCTGGATCATCTCCCAGGGCGTGCCCGCGCAGGGACCGGCAGCCCGCCGCGTGCGGGCCGAGGAGCGGCTCGACGCGCTCGTGGCGGGCCTCGCATCGGCCGACGCCGCCGCCATCCCGACCGACTCGGCCCCGCCCACGACGCCGGCGACCGGCCGCCACGTGCTCGCCGAGCACCACGTTTCCGGGCTCGGCGCGATCGTCTCCACGCAGTCGCCCTCGACCTACGTCGACATGGTGCGGTCGTGCATCGAACTCATCCGCGCCGGCGACATCTTCCAGGCCAACCTCGCCCAGCAGCTCGCGCTCGCCGCGGTCATCGACCCCGTGGAGCTCCACCTCCGCGGCCGCGCCCTCAATGCCGCCCCCTTCGCGGCATCGTTCCACGCTGGCGCGGCCACGATCGTGAGCATGTCGCCGGAGCGGCTACTGCAGGCCGAACGCGGCACGGTGCGGATGCACCCCATCAAGGGCACCCGCCGGGTGCTGGCGAGCCCCGAGGCCGACCTCTACGCGGGAGAGGACCTGGAGGCCAGCGAGAAGGATCGGGCCGAGAACGTTATGATCGTCGACCTCGTCCGCAACGACCTCTCCCGCGTGTGCACGCCACAGAGCGTCCGCGTCGACGCGCTCTGCCGGCTGGAACGGTATCGATACGTGCAGCACCTCGTGTCGATCGTCTCCGGCAGGCTGCGGCCGGGCAGCACCGCCCTCGACGCGTTGGAGGCCGCCATCCCCGGCGGCAGCGTCACCGGCGCGCCGAAGCACCGGGCCTGCGAGATCATCGAGTCGCTGGAGGGTTTTCGCCGCGGGGCCTACTGCGGCTCCCTCGGCTACCTCGGGTTCGACGGCGCCGCCGACTTCAATCTGCTCATCCGCACGTTCGTGGTCGAGCCCGGCCTGATCAGCTTCGCCGTCGGCGGCGGGATCACCGCGCGGAGCGATCCGGCCGCCGAATACGCCGAGACGCTCCACAAGGCGGAGGGCATGCTCCGCGTGCTCGCCTCGTTCGGCACGTCCTCCCCGCCCCGGCCCGCGGAGGCCGCGCCATGATCGTCGTGCTCGACAATCGCGACAGCTTCGTGTTCAACCTCGCCCGGTACTTCCATCTGCTGGGAGCGCCGGCGATCGTCGTGCCCAGCCACGCGATCGACGTGGCCGGGCTCTGGCGGCTCGAACCGCGGGCCATCGTCGTGTCGCCGGGCCCGTGCACCCCCGCCGAGGCGGGCTGTTCCATTGCCGCCATCCGCGGCTGCCGTGGCCGCGTGCCGGTGCTCGGCGTCTGCCTCGGCCACCAGGCGATCGCCGCGGCGGTCGGCGGCTCGGTGGTGCGGGCGGGCGAGCCGGTGCACGGCCGCACGAGCCGGGTGCACCACGACGGCGTCAACCTCTTCGCCGGAATCCCCAGCCCGATGGTGGCCTGCCGCTACCACTCGCTCGTCGTCGATGCCGCCGCGCTGCCAGCGGGGCTGTGCGTGACGGCGCGGGACGACGACGGCACGGTCATGGCGATCGCCGACGAGGCCGGCGGCCTCTACGGCGTGCAGTTTCACCCCGAGTCGATCCTCACCCGGCACGGGTTCCGGCTGCTGGCGAACTTCCTCGACCTGGCCGGCATCCCCTGCCGCGGCGACCAGGTGGCCGCGCTCGACGAGCAGGTGGCAGCCGAGGCCGCCGGCCCCACCCGGCCCACAGGCCCCGAGGATCGCGTCGTCACCTTTTAGTTCGATCGCTTCCGGTCGCGCTGAGGCACGATCAGTCGGGAGCGATCGCCGCCGGGCGGAAGCCACCGTTGACGGGGACCACCTGCCCGGTCACGAACGACGCCCGCGGCGACACCAGCCAGTGCACGGCGGCCGCGATGTCGTCGGGCGTGCCCCAGCGGCCGAGCAGGCTCTCGCGAACGGCCCGTTGCTGCCAGGCGTCGCTGGCTCCCTCGCCCCAGGCGGTGCGGATCCATCCCGGCGCCACGCAATTCACGCGGACCTTGGGCGCCAACGACTTCGCCAGGCTCTTGGTGAATGCCATCACCCCGCCCTTGGTGGCGGCGAACAGCTCGCCGCTGTCGCCCTCCATGCCCGTGGCCGCCTGGTCCCAGCCGATCGTCACGATCGCGCCCCCCTCGCGGTCGGCCATCCAGCGGCCGATGCCCCGCGCCAGCAGCATCGTCGCCACCAGATCGACCGCCAAGAGCTCGTCGAGCTTCCGCGCGAAGCTCCACTTCGCGGGCGGCCCGGTGAGCACGTCCGCGCCCGCCACCAGCACCAGGATGTCGACGGCCGGCAGCCGGCCCCGCACGTCGGCCACGAGCCGCTCCACGGCCTGCCGGTCGGCAAGATCGGCCAGGAACGTGCCGGCATGGCGGCCCTGGGCAGCCAGCGTCGCAGCCAGGTCGTCCGCGGCTGCCGCCGACCGGCCGTGCAGGGCCACGCGGGCCCCGGCCGCGGCGAGCGTCGCCGCGACCGCGCGGCCGATGCCGTGGGTGGAGCCCGTGACCAACGCCGTCCTGCCCGCGAGGTCGCTCATGGCGCGGCGTCCGTCACCATCCCCGCCGTCGCCAGCGGCACCCGGTAGCAGGCCGCCTCCTCGGCGTTCCGCACGAGCAGCCGGTCGCCCGACAGGCAGAGGTTGTTCCAGGTCTGCCCCGCGATGGCGGACAGCCGGCCCCGCACCCGATGCCCATCCGGCGCGGCGTCGAGAAGCACCACCTCGCCCGACTCAGCCTGCACGAGAAGCAGGTCGCCCACCCGCAGCAGCTGGCCCTGGCCGTAGCGACCGCCCTTCCACCGCCGAACCCCGTCGGCAACCCGCACGCATTCGAGAATGCCATCGGAGAGTCCGTAGACGTGGCCGTCGTGGAGGGCGACGTTGGTGAACTTCGTCTTGAGAAGCCCGGCGGCCCGCCACACCTCGCGGAGCACCCACGGATCGGCATCCTGCCGCACGAGCTCGAAGACCGCCGCGCCGATGCCATAGCCCTTCGATACGAAAAACCGCCGGTCGTCGAGCGGCACCGGCTGCGAACAGCTGGCATCGGAATTGGAGTGGCCGGGCCAGGCGACCTCCCACAGCTCGCGGCCGTCAGCCGGATCGTAGGCGGCCACGTGGGCCTCGTTGACGCTCATAACGAGCTGCCGGCCGCCGAACTCGACGAGCCGCGGGGTGACGTAGCTGATCTGTTCTTCACCGGCGGTCCAGCGCTGCGCGCCGCTCGCCCGATCGAAGGCCACGAGTGCGAGGAACTCCGGATCGGCCGCGGCCCGCCGCGTCCGCGGCCCGCCTGCTGGCACGATGACCAGGTCGTCGGTAACCAGCGGCGAGCCCGCCCTCCCCCATGCCACCAGCGCGGCGTGGGCCGCCGGGTCGATCCCCAGTTCGTCGACCACGTTTTTCTTCCAGAGCACCCGGCCGCTCGCTCCCTCGATGGCGTGCAGCCAGCCGCCCGCGCCGTGGGTATAGACGACGCCGTCGCGGATGGTGGGCGTCGATCGAGGGCCGACGCCGCCGAGCACCGTCTCGTGCCGCCCGGGCACCGCGACGGTCCACTCGGGCTCGCCAGTCGTCACTCCGCAGCACGTCACCAGCTCCTCGTCGCCCCGCTGCTCGAGCGTCACTGCATGATCGCCGCAGCTGGCGAAGCCGCTCCAACCGGCGCCGATCGGCCGTCGCCACATGAGCTGCGGAGGCCGCGCCGCCCAGTCGGGATCGAGCCGCGGCACGTCGAGGCTGCAGCTGCCGTCCGGCCCGAGAAACGCGGGAAAGTCGGCGGGCGTGGCCGTCCATGCAGCGGCCTCATGCGCCGCAGCGGCCGGCACCTGCTGCCGCGGCAGGAGACGGTCTCGGGAGGGATTCCAGCGGAAGGCGAACTCGGGCACGAGGTCGCCGGACACCCGCTCGATCCGCAGCGCCGCCGCAGCCAACGCCACGAGGCCCAGCAGCCCCGCCAGCACGGCCTTCTTCAGCCGCGGCTCGTGGCCGCTCTCACGCAGGAACCAGAGCAGCGCCGCCATCAGGCCGGAGAACCCGAGGATCAGCGTGATGATGTTTCGCACCGCCTGATCGACGACGCCCCCCACGATCGGCTCGAGGAGGTTGGCGCGGACCATCAGGGTCGCGGCGGCCAGGGATGCGATCGTGATCCACACGCGGCGCGGCGGCCACAGCGGACGCGACGCCCCCCCGGGCCCCTGCGCGGACTCTCTGGCGGGCTCTATGACACGGTTCTGCGGACCGGAAGGCATCGTCATCGGCGGTAGTGTACCGCTGCCGTGCGCAACACGTCCAACGCATGTCGCAGCCGGGCTCGCGCGATGCGATGGGGCAAGGTCGATCGCGGGTCCAGATCGAGCGGGGCGCGAATCGGCTCGGTTCCTTGTCGCTGGCCGGACGGCCAACTAGACTCCTCGCAATCAGCTTGCTCCGCAGGATTTCCGGCATGCTCACTCCCGACGCCCCCGGCTTGCGCGGCCCCTCGACGGCCGCCGTCCACGCCGGCGAGGCCCGCCAGAAGCCCGGCTTCTCGATCACCGACCCCATCTTCGCGTCGAGCACCTACACCTTCCCGAACACGCAGTCGATCATCGACTTCATCGAGGAGAAGCAGCCCCGCGAGGAGTACGGCCGCTACGGCAACCCGGGCGAGCGGGTGGTGGAGGAGAAGCTGGCGGCCCTCGAGGGGGGCGAGGCCGGCGCGCTCTTCTCCAGCGGCATGGCCGCGCTCGTCGGCCTGCTCATGGCCCACCTCAACGCCGGCGAGGAGATCATCTTCTTCGACGAGTGCTACCACCGCAGCCGGGAGTTCTGCCGGCGGCACCTGACCCGGTTCGGCGTCGGCTTCCGCGAGGTGCCCACCTGCGACTACGAAGCGATGGAGGCCGCGATCACGCCCCGCACGCGGTTCATCGTCAGCGAGTCGCCCACCAACCCGCACTTGAGCGTGGTCGACATCGAGCGGTTCGCCGACATCGGCCGCCGCCGCGGCGTGCTCTCGCTGATCGACGCCACACTCTGCACGCCCTACAACCTGCGGCCGCTCGAGGCCGGCGTCGACTTCGTGCTGCACTCCGCCACGAAGTACCTCGGCGGCCACAACGACCTGCTCGCGGGCATCGTGATCGGATCCAGGCAGAAGCTCGAGCCGGTCCGCCACCTCCGCGGCATCATGGGGGGCGTGAACTCGCCGCACAACGCCTACCTGCTGGAGCGCGGCCTGAAGACCTTCGCGCTGCGGATGGAGCGGCACAACGCCAACGGCCTGGCCGTGGCCCGCTTCCTGGAGCGGCACCCGCGGGTCGAGCGGGTGCTCTATCCCGGGCTCGAGAGCCACCCCTACCATCCGCTCGCCGCGCGGACGATGCGCGGCTTCGGCGGGCTCGTCACGTTCTTCGTGAAGGATGCCGACTGGCGGCAGACGGCCCGGGTCGTCGATGCGGTCACGATCCCGCGGATCGGCCCGAGCCTCGGGGGAGTCGAGTCGCTGATCGAGCAGCCGCTCGTGATGAGCTACTGGAACTACTCGCCCGCCGAGCGGGCCGGTTTCCGCATCGCCGACAACATGATCCGCCTGGCCTGCGGCATCGAGGACGCCGACGACCTCGTCGCGGACCTGGGCCGGGCACTCGACTCCACGGCGGGGTGAACGATGCGGTTCCGCACCCGGGCGATCCACGTCGGCCAGGATCCGGATCCGCAGAGCGGCGCGATCGTGCCGCCGATCCACGTGGCCAGCACATTCGTGCAGCCCGACGCGTCGATGACGGCCGACTACGACTACGCCCGCACGGGCAGCCCCACGCGGCACGGCTTCGAGGCCACGCTCGCCGCCCTCGACGGCGGCACGCGGGCCCTGGCGTTCGCCTCGGGCATGGCGGCGACCCACTGCGTGACGCAGCTGCTGTCGGTCGGTGACCACATCGTCACCGGCACCGACATTTACGGCGGCACCTGGCGGCTCTTCAACCGGGTGCTGCCCGGCCACGGCATCGCCGTCACCGCCGTCGACACCAGCGACGCGGCCGCCGTGGCGCGGGCTGTGACGCCGGCCACGAAGCTCGTCTGGATCGAGTCGCCCGGCAACCCGCTCTTGTCGATCACCGACATCGCCGCCTGCGCCGAAATCGCCCACGCGGGTGGAGCCCTGCTGGCCTGCGACACCACGCTCGCCACGCCCGTGCTCACGCGGCCGCTCGAACTCGGCGCCGACATCGTGATGCACTCGGCCACCAAGTACATCGGTGGCCACAGCGACCTCCTGGGGGGCGCGCTGGTCGCCCGCGACGCCGAGCTCGGCACCCGGCTCCACTGGCTGCAAAACGCCACCGGCGGCGTGATGGGGCCATTCGAATCGTTCCTCTGCTCGCGGGGACTCAAGACGATGGAGCTGCGAGTCCTCGCCCAGTCGGCCACGGCTCAGCGGCTCGCCGAATGGCTCTCCGGCCATCGGGGCGTGTCTCGCGTGTTTTACCCAGGCCTCCCGCACCACCCCGGCCACGCCCTCGCCGCCCGGCAGATGCACGGCGGCTTTGGGGCGATCGTCAGCTTCGAGATCGGCGGTGGACAGGCGGCGGACGTGGCCGCCCTGCTGGCCCGTACCCGCCGCATCTGCGAGTCGACGCGGCTCTTTCGGCTAGCCGTGAGCCTCGGGGCCGTCGAGTCGCTCATCGAGATACCGGCGATCATGTCGCACGGCTCGTACGATCCCACCGCCCGCCGCGAATGCGGCATCGGCGACGGTTTGATCAGGCTCTCCGTGGGGCTCGAGGCCTTCGAGGACCTGCGGGATGACCTGGATGCCGCGATAAGCGGCGCAGACTAGGCGGCGGCTGCCAGTCGCGTCGATTTTGGCGGAAGTTCCACGGCCAACGATGACGATATCTCTTCCGATTGAACAAAAGCTGCGGGGCTGTTCCAGCCCGCGGCGGACGAGTCGGAAGGGAGCATGTCATGAACGCTGCGATCGGTTTTCGGCACCTGATCGGTCTGCTGCTGGGTGTCGCCCTCACCGCTGACGGCGTCGCGCTGTCGCAGCAAACGGGCGGAGCGCAGCCCCCGTCCGCAGGCCAGACCGAGCTGCGATGGACGCCGCACCGCGCCGCCACAACCCAGCCTGATCCCGTCGCCTCGACCGCATCGCCGGCCACCGCACAGGCCACGGACCGGGCGGCGCCGCAACCTGCGACACCGGCGGCGGCCGCTGCGTCCACCGTGGCGACCGTGCCCGCGACCGGTGCGCAGGCCGCGGCGACGGCCTCCTCTCCCGCCGTGCAAGCGGCCCCGGCGTCCGTCGGCCTGCCGGCCGGGGTACCTGCGGTGACGCCGCCGCGTCGGCCCGCCGCCCCCACATCGCCCCGCGCGACAGGCCAGACGCCCGGTGGCCGCGGGATGGGCGATTGGAACAGCGTCAACCGGACTCCCGGGCGATTCCAGACCAATTCGAGCAACCCGCTGCCGTTCTCGCTGCCCGCCGTACGCGACATCCAGGTCTTCCGCACGCCCCAGGGTGAAGCGGCCCGCCCGGTGCTCTCGGCCGAGGGTGGCCGGCAGCGGCCCGCCGCCCCGACCGCTTCCCTCGGCGGCGGACTCGCGCCGC
>JBIJCD010000004.1:0-26900 GCA_044344895.1 Pirellulales bacterium
GACCGCCGGCAGCCCCGCCGCAACGCGTCCGGAACGTCTCGCGCTGAACGCCGACGGACTGCCCTCCGTCATGGCCAAGGCGCCGCAGGCCGCGGTGCTCGACGGCGCGGCGACCCCGAACCGCCTCCCCGCGCCGGCCGCCGGGGGGATGCCGCCGGCGGCATCGAGCCTGGCGGCTCCCGGCACGACGATCGGTAGCGAGCCGTCGATCGTCATCGAATCGACACCGGGGATGATGGGTGATCCCGGGATGGAGGGATTCGACCCCGGCATGGTGGCTTCCGAGGAGGCCATGCCCGAAGGCATGTGGATGGGCGAGTATCCGACGGAGATGCACGTCGAATCGTTCTACGACGACCAGTTCGCCTGCGAGGAGGGCCCCTGGCTGTTCCCCTGCTTCCCGTGCGACGGCCGCATCTGCGCCTGGCTGCGGCAGTTCGGCAAGCCCTACTACGGCTGGAGGTGGTACCGCGACTTCACCGCGAGCGTCGGCATCACGTCGTTCCAGAACCAGTCCAACTTCGGCCTGCTCGGCAATTACGGCACCAACGAGTACCTCAACTGGGCGATGCCGTTCTGGAACGCGTTCGGCATCGGCTGGCAGCTCGGCGCCCGCGGCGTGCAGACCAATTTCCAGCAGGCGCAGATCAACGGCAGCCGGCTGTTCAACGCCCGCGACCAGGTCTTCGTGACGACGGGCTTCTTCACGCGGGCCTTCCAGGGCCGCGGCCTGCAGGGTGGGGCCGTGTACGACTACCTCAGCGACAGCTACATCGAGAACGTCGACGTGGCCCAGATTCGCGGCGAGCTCAGCTACGTCTGGGGCTACCACGAACTGGGCTTTTGGGGCGCGTTCAACACCACGGACCAGCTCGGGCTGCTGTCGCGGTCGCGGCAGGACCGGCTCGTCGCCAGCAGCGTCAACCTCTACACGGCCTTCTACCGGCTGCACTTCGGCGACGCGAACGAGGCCAAGATCTGGGGCGGTGCCTCCGACAACGGCCAGGGTGTGGTCGGCACCACGATCCGCGCCCCGATGTCGCGATCGCTCGCGCTCGAAGGCACGTTCACCTATCTGCTGCCCGACAAGACGCAGACGATCGTCCTCCCCGACACGACGAGCGTCACATTCGCGCCGTCCGCCTGGAACCTGTCGGCCAACCTCGTCTGGTACCCGGCCGGTCGGGCGCGGCGGAGCCTCGCCAGCCCCTACCGTCCGCTCTTCGACGTGGCCGACAACGGCAGCATGATCCGGTCGATCTCCCGGTAGCCGCAAGGGCCCGCGGGCCGCAGCCAGCGGCTGCTGCGGTACCGCTGCCACGGCGGCAGGATTTGTAGTATCCTGCGGGTCTCTGCGACCGCCGGGCCGTCCGCCTGGCACGACGTCGCCGGGCGGCGCGGTCCCTGTGGGCTCGCGTCCGTGCCGCAACCGCAGCCATCCGGGACCGCGTCCCGGCACACTTTCCGGAACCCATTCTTCTGGGGCACATGATGTCGGACTCCGAACACAAAGATCCGTGGGCATCCCTGGCCGATTCGTTGGGCGCGAGGCCCCCGGCCGAGTCCTCCTCCCCTCCGCCGCCACCGCCGAAAGCTCCGGCTCCACCGACGGCCCGCCAGCAGAAGCCGAAGCCGCAGGCCAGGCCGGCCGCACAGTCCGACTGGGGTGATCTCGCATCGTCGCTCGGCCTCGAACCGGCGGCACCGCGGCCGGCGCCGACTCCTCCGCCCGCGAGCCATCAGCCACCGGCGGCCCGCAGCGAGGCCCGCCCCACCGGGGCCGATCGTTCCGCGCAGGCTGAACCGCGTCGCCGTGATCGCGACGATGACGATTTCGGATTCGGTGGCCGGCGACCGGCGGCCGCTCCGGAACGCACCGCCGAGAGGCCCGCGTTCGACGATCGTCGTGACCAGCGACGGGCGGAACCAGCGGAGTCCGCCGAATCGCCGCGGGCCGACGGCCCCCGGGCGGAAGGAAACCGCGATGACGAACCACGCGAGGGCCGTGGCCGCCGCCGCAGGGGGCGTCGTGGTGGCCGAGGCCGCGGTGGCCGCCGCGAGGAGGGCCGCGCCGCTTCCGAACGACTCCCCGCAGAACAGGTCGGCAGCGAGCGCTGGTCGCCCGAGAGCGAAGGGCTGCACGACGCGTTCGACCAGCCGCCGCGCGGTGGCGATGCCGGCGATCACGAGGACGACCGCGGTGACGAACCGGTCCGCGAGCCGCGGGCCGACGGAGAAGGCGGCCCGGCCGGCGACTCGGAGGGCGGCCAGCGACGCCGGCGGCGGCGTGGCCGCCGCGGTGGCCGCAGGCGGTCGCGTGGCGACGGCGCCGAGACCTCGCTCCGCTCCGGTGAGGGCCGTGACGTCGCATCGGGCCCCGGCGGCGACGACGACCTTGGAGATGAGCCGCTGCCGGCGGGCTATGGAGTGCGGCCCGCGCGGCCGGCCGATGCGGGTCGCGACGAACATGTCCGCCGGGACGGCGGTGAATCCGCCGGCACGGGCGAGGGTGGCGAGCGTGGCGAAGGCCAGTCGTCCGAACGCCGCGGCCGGCGGCGCCGGCGACGCCGGCGTGGCGAAGGCAGTGGCCGCGAGGCTGCAGACGGCGGCCGCAGCAGCTCGTCGGCACGGTCGGGCGATGGCGGTGGCCGCCGCGGCAGCCGCAGTGGACGTCGCTCGGGCGGCGAGCGCCGCCCCTCCGGCTCGAACCTCTCCCGCAGCCGCCGTGACGACTTCGCACCGGTCGCCGGAGGCCGCGAGGAGGACGACGAGGGACTCGAGTTCCTCGGCATCGAGGAGGCCGGCCGTGATGCGGAGGCCCGCGGCGAGCGTCCCATGCCGGAGGATGACGAGAGCATCGTGGAGAGCGGGCTCAACACCGTGCTCGACGTGCCCAGCTGGGTCGAGGCCATCGGGATCGTGATCGCCGGCAATCTCGATTCGCGGAGCCGGGCGCCGCGGGGCGGCGACACCGGCCGCGGCTCAGGGTCGCGCGGTGGCAACGGCGACCGGGGCCGCGAGGGCCGCCGCGGCGGCCGCTCAGGGGAGTGACGCCGCAGCGATGCGGCTACTTCAGTGAAATCGTGCGGGCCAGCGGCCGCAGGATCTGGTCGACGACGCAGGTGTCGACCACCTCGCGGGCCAGCCCCGCCAGCCGCTCCATGGCCTCGGCGTAGCTCGTGCCGGCGTCGAGGCTGCCATACTGCCGGGCCGTCACGTAGACGCTCAGCTGCTCCTCGGTGAAGTCTCCCGTCCGCACCTGAAACGCGTTCGTACGCGTCTCCGTGCTCACGCGCACCTGCGTGCGGCAATCCTCGTCGATCGAGATCGTCAGCGACGGCTCGTAGTTGATCACCCGGGCGCCCGGCATTTCGGCCAGGCGATCGAGGGCCGGCCCCACGCCCAGTGCCTCGGCCAGCAGGGCGTTGTGGTTGCCGCGGTAGGCGAAGTCGAAGCCGAACAACACGTCGAGGGCCTCGCAGTCGAGCGGGCTGATCGACAGGTAGGACGGCGCGAGGTCGAGCACGAGCCGGTGCTGTTCCAGCACTGATTCCAGGCTCGTGGGGTTGACCTGCCCCGAGCAGAGCCGCTTCGTCTCGACCGCCGCCCACCGGTACCGCCCCTGCTCCTTGTCCTCCTCGAGCACGAAGTCCCGTTTGTCGCGGCAGTAGAACTTGCGCATCGTCGGAAAACGCTTCTGCACACGCTCGAAAAACTGCAGGATCGTCTCCCGCTGCCCGGGAAGCTCCATCTCCGTGGCGAGATTCATGTTCACGTAGAAATCGTCGGCCAGGGACGCATACTGCGCCATCAGCGTGAACTCCCGGGGTGCGAGGGATTTTCGAGTATACGGAGGGCTTTCGGCGGGTGTCAAAACGACGGGCAGCGAGAACGACTAGATTCCACCACATGGCAGCGTCATACTTGCATGAACGCTGTGCCTTCGACCTCCTTCGCCCCGTCCGGCCCGCGAGCCGGACGCTTCCCGCCCGCGATCGCGATCCTGCCGAGGACTGACATCATGTCGTCGCAGATGGACTCGTCGCCGCTCCCGGAACACCGGCTGTCGATCGAGAAGCGCGGCGACGGCGCCGTCGTCGTCAGGGTGCGATCGGAAGGCCCTGAAGGCGGGCGACTGCCGGACGCGGTGTTTTCATTCCGCAACGGCGACCCGCAGTACGCCTATTGGCTCGGCAGGCTTTCCACGCCCCCGCGCGACCGCTCCTGACCGGCGGCGGATCAGTCCGATCGCGAGCTGGCGATCAGCGAGATGAACTCGCGGTTGCTCTTGAACTTCGCCAGCTGCTTGGTGAGCTGCTCCATCGCGTCGACGTGATGCATGGTGGACAGCGTCCGCCGCAGCATGCCCACGGCATGCAGCGTGTTCGCGTCGAGGAGCTTTTCCTCGCGCCGCGTGCCCGACTGCGAGATGTCGATGGCGGGCCACACCCGCCGGTCCGAGAGTTTGCGGTCGAGCACGAGTTCCATGTTTCCCGTGCCTTTGAACTCCTGGAAGATCAGTTCGTCCATGCGGCTGCCGGTGTCGATGAGCGCCGTGGCCACGATGGTCAGCGAACCCCCCTCCTCGAACACGCGGGCCGTGGCGAAGAGCTTCTTGGGGATGTCGAGCGCCTTGATGTCGACGCCGCCCGACATGGTGCGGCCGGTGTTGCCGACCCACTTGTTGAACGCCCGGGCCATGCGGGTGATCGAATCCATCAGCAGGAATACGTCCTTGCCGGCCTCGGCCATCCGTTTGCACCGCTCGATGACCAACTGCGACAGCCGCACGTGGCTCTCCACGTCGCAGTCGAGGCTACTGGCCATGACCTCGCCCTTGACGGTCCGCCGCATGTCGGTGACTTCCTCGGGCCGCTCGTCGATGAGCAGCATCACGAGCTGAAGCTCGGGATGGTTGGCCGAGATCGCCTGCGACACCTGCTGCAGCAGCACGGTCTTGCCCGTACGGGGCGGGGCCACGATCAGGGCCCGCTGTCCCTTGCCCAGGGGCGTCAAAAGGTCCATCACGCGGGTCGTGATCGGCTGCTGTCCCGTCTCGAGCCGCAGCCACGTCTCCGGGTTGATCGGCGTGAGCTGGTCGAAGGTCTTCACGTTGGGGTAGAGGTCGGGCGCCATGCCCTCCACCTCCTGGATCTCGCGAACCCGCGGCCCCTGCTGCCGCCGGCCCGGCTGCACCAGCGCCTTGATGTGCACGCCCTCCCGCAGCTTGTAACGCTCGATCATCGTCGCGGGGACGAACGGGTCGGTTCGTTCCCGCGTGTAGTTCGTGTCGGCCGACCGCAGGAAGCCGTAGCCGTTCGGGTGCATCTCGAGGATGCCGGCTCCCGGCTCCAGCGGGATCGGCTCGCCGTTTTCGGCGACCTCCGGCTCGAGCTCGGGCGGACGCATGCCCTCGCCTTCCATGTCGACGGCCCCGGCACCGGAGGGCACCGGGCCACCCCCTCCACCTCCGCCGCCACCGCCGCGACGAAACCGTCGCCGCCTGCCGCCGTAGCCACCGCCACCGCCACCGCCGTAGCCCTGCCCTTGGCCGCCCCCGCCGTAGCCGCCGGGTTGCTGTCCGCCGCCCTGGCCGCCAAAACCACCGCGGCCCCGCGATCGCCTCCGTTTGGACATGGATTCAATGCACTCTCTGCGAGAAGGATCGGACACGGCCATCCGCCCGATGCGGCACGGCCGGCGGACCGTTCCGGTCGGCCGGGGCGAGCGATCGCCTGAGGCCGACCCGGTGTGCGGTCCTGACCAGGTCAGGAACAACTCCAAAAATTGATCTCTGCGGAGTTCGCGCCCGGCATCACCGGACGGCCGGTAGGACCGACCAGCTGACGCCTTGGCGAACGTGTGCCCGGAGGTCTTTCCACTTCAGAGACCGGAGCGTTCAACGCGAACGCACACCCGGTCCGGAAGCACTTCCCAAGGAGGCCTATCACCGGCCGATTTGCACGAAAAATCCTGCGAAGATTCCTCGGGAACGACCCGTCCAAACCCGCCGAATCGAGGCACCGTCCATCAAGGTCAGCCTCTGCACGAGGCACAACCCGCCAGACAGGAAAACCCTGGCAGAGGGGAGATCCCAGGAACAGAACCATTCCCTGGCGGGACGGGAACCAGATTGGCTAGCCCCTCGCCCCACGGCCACTAGCGCGGCCCGAGATCATCCGCAGCACAAGATCGCCCGAAACAAGCGTCAGCCCGATCAAACATGGACGGGAGGCCTGAGCCACCCGCTGCAGATCGCCACTGCGACGAGTCCGACGAAGTATCAGTTGCCGGCCGAAAAATGTCAAGAAGAGGGGGAACGGCGGCTGGGGCAGCCCAGCCAGACGGCTACCCGCCTGCTGGCAGGGCGTTCTGGGATATCCAGGCCGTCGCCGGGCCGACACAGACGCGGTTTTCGATGCGATTCCTGCGACCCCTTCGACCGATACATCTTCCGGGACCGACAGATGGCCTTTCCGGCGGCCGCCCGGCACGACGCCGGCGGCCCATTCGCACCAGGGGCTGGAACGATGCTTTTCGACGCCACAGCGAGACTGAACTCCCACCGGCCGCGATGCACCCGACTGTTCGCCGTGGCACTGCTCGTCGGGTTGTCGGCGGGCAGTGGCAGGGCAGCGACGGCGGTGCAGTGGCACGCCAGCCTGCCGGACGCCCAGCGTGCATCCCAGCTCAGCGGGCGGCCCGTGTTGGCGATCTTCACGGCCTCGTGGATGGCGGAAGCCGCAGCGATCGACCGGACGGCTCTGGCCAGCGCCGAGGCGGTGGCCGTCGTCGCCGCCTGCTATGAACCGGTCTGCGTCGACGTCGATGCGCAGCCCGAAGCCACCCGCCTCGCAGGCGTGTCCCGCGTCCCCACCGCCTGCGTGCTGACCAGCGACGGCTGCGTGCTCTCGAAATTCGAACTTCCGGAGACTCCGGCAGAATTCGCGGCTGCCGCGGCCCGCGCCGCGCAGGAGGCGGCGTTCGCAGCGGCGAACGGCTCATCCACCTCCCGTACCGCGGCAACCGATCGCGTCGGCGGCCTCCAGTCTCCTACCGGCCTGCCAGTTCCCACATCGACCTCCGTGAGATCCGACGGCTTCGAGACGCGGCCACTGGCTGCGGGCCAGGCCCGCGGAGTCGTGCCGCCCAGCGGCCGCGCGATCACGGCAGTGGCGGCGAAGGTGCGGATGCTCTCCGACTTCGCGAGCACCGACTGCCCGACGACCGCGGAGGGGAATGCGGTCGCGGCCGCGTTCCGGGATGTGACCTTGCAGCAGCCAGCCGTCACGGCGGCGCCGACCTCGGTGGCCAAGGCGTCACCCCCGGCGACGCCGGCCGCCTCCACCAACGGCCCGACACCACCGGCCGCAGCGGCCGTGGCCGAGACGACGTCCGGCCCTGCCACTACCGCGCCTACCAGCGCTGCGACGGGAGACACGAACGCGGCTGTCACTTCCGAAGCACTGGCCCGGAACACGGCGGAGACCCCGCTGGACATGGAAGCCCAGGTGGCTGCGACGACCGCCTCCACGCCGGCGGCGGGACAGGCGGGCGGCGCCGCCCCCTGGCTGGGGCTGCCGGAGGCCGCACCGGCGATCGCGCCGGCATCGCCCGAACCAGTTGCCGTCGCCGCCGCTGCGCCACCCGCCAAGGTGATCGAGCCCCAGCCTTCCGCTGCGGAGAAACCGGCCGATACCGCGAAGCCGGAGGCACAAGCGTCGCAGCCGGCGGCTCCGGCGGCCACGGCCGCGTCCTCGCTGCTGGCCACGCTGCAAAAACCATTCACCATGTTCACGCGACCGGCGGCCCCGCGAAAGGATCAGGCGGCTGCCGCCTCGCCCGCCACCGCCGAGACCGCGGCCCCAGCGACCCCCGCGGAGCCCGATTCCTACGGCTCCATGCCGGTCGGGCTGGAGGGCTACTGCCCGGTGATGCTCGCGGAGCGTGGCGTGTGGGTCGAAGGTCGGGCCCAGTGGGGCGTGCGGCATCGCGGCCGCACCTACCTGTTCGCCGGTGAGCAGCAGCAGAAGGCGTTTCTGGCCGACCCCGATCGCTACGCGCCAGCATTGTCGGGAGACGACCCCGTGCTGGCGTTCGACTCCGGCAAGAGCACTCCGGGCCAGCGGCGCTACGGCGTGACTTACCAGTCGCGGATGTATCTGTTCTCCTCGCCCGAGACCCGCGACGCGTTCGCCGCCAATCCGCAGCGATACACGGCGGGCACGCTCGTCGCCGAAAATCGTGGCACGTCCATGGCCGCCGGCGGATCGGCCGTCCGCTGACGTCCTGCTCACCGGCGGATCGTCGGCTGGCTGCTCGCAGCTATGCGGTCTGCGGGTCGGGCACGACGCGGCCGTATCGCGCCGCCAGCCGTGCCACGTAGGCGTCGACCTCGGACTCCTGCCGGTCGGCGGGCAGCAGCCCCAGCCGCACCAGCGCCGCCGCGACGTCCGCGAGCGAGTCCCGGCAGAGCCGCTCGTGGTACGACAGCATCAGCCGGCGCTCCACCACGTCCGCGAGCGTGACGGCCCACTCGCGGCGGACACACAGGTCGACCGCCCCGGCCGGAAGCCGCACCCCGCGAATCACCGCGGCCCGATCCCGACCCGCGGACTCCAAAGCCTCCGCGGCGCGTGCCCCGAAGAGGGCGACGAGCCGCTCGGCGGCCGCGGCCGCATCCTCGATCCCGGCCCGCGCCGCCAGCACCGTACAGCGTTCCACAATCGCTCCCCTGACGACAGCATCGCAGGTTCCCGGGAGCGGCCGCTCCCGGGAACAGCCTAGCACGGGGAGTCGGAGGGCGGCGAGCACCTCCGCCGCAGCAGTCTCGGCCAGGCTGCGGCAGGTCGTCAGCTTGCCGCCCACGATCGACCACGTGGGCAGCGGCGCGGCCGGATGGCGGACGAGCATGTGCCGCCGCGTGATACCAGCGGGTGACGGCCCGCTTCCGCCCGCGGGCAGCGGCCGCACGCCGCAATAGTGCTGCTGCACGTGCTCGCGGCCGATCGCCACGTGCGGGAAGAGCCGTGCCGCCGCGGCCAGCAGGTAGTCGATCTCCGCCTCGTCGGCACGGGCCTGCGCGGGATCGCCGTGGAAAGGGATGTCGGTCGTTCCCACCAGCACCAACTCTTGGCCGAACGGCAGCACGAAAACCGGCCGGCCGTCGGTCGCCTCCGCGTAGACGCCCCACCGGCCGATCGCGGCCCGCAGCGGCTCGCAGCGGAGCAGGAGGTGGCTTCCCTTCGTGCCTCCGATCAGCGGCGGCGCGGCCGGGTGCGCTAGACCGGGAAACAGCTGGTCGAGCGTGCGATCCACCCAGGCGCCCGTGGCATTGACGATCGCATCGGGCCGGATCACGATCGGCCCGCCGCCCATCCGCGACTCCCCGATGTCGAGCGTGCCATCGGGGGCGCACCGCAGCCGACGGTGCGTGCAGACCTCGAATCGTGTACCCGCCGCCGCCGCGACATCGCGGCCGTCCACGAGGAGCTCGACGGTGAACCGCTCGGGATACAAAAGCTGCGCATCGGAGTAGACCGCCGCCCGCGGGAACGCCCGGGGATCGACCGCCGGCAGGCCCGCCGCTCCCGGACGCACCATCCGGTGACGCGGCCAGCCCGCGCCCGCCGCGAGGATGTCGTAGAGCGTGAGGCCGATCCCCACCGCCCAGCTGCCCCGTCCCGCGGCCCCCTGCCAGGAGCGGGCCAGCGACTCCCAGCCGCACAGCCGCGCCGCGGCCGCCCACAGCCCGCCCGTGCGGCGCGTGAGCGGCACGTAGAAGTCGAGCGGCTGCACGAGGTGGGCCGCGAGCCGCACGAGCCGGTTCCGTTCCTGCAGGCTCTCGCGGACGAGCCCGATCTCGCCGTATTCGAGATACCGCAGGCCGCCGTGGATCAGACGGGTCGACCAGGCGGTGGCACCGCAGGCGATGTCGTCGCCGTCGACCACGATCACGCCCACGCCGGAGAGGGCCAGTTCCCGGGCCAGGGCCGCCCCGTTGATCCCCGCCCCCAGCACCACGACCGTGCGGTCGCCGGCTCCCGCGTCGCCAGTTCGTCTCCCGGCTGCCATGTCGTCGCGATCACCGCCCGGGGTATGATTCGCCGCGCCGGATCCGGTCCCGCGAGGCCCGGGTGCGGCCGGCCACGGAATCTCCCGGAAGGTGGAGCGGATGCGGCGAGAGCCTACCAGACCGCGGACCGACCCCGCACGTCGCCGGCCCGGCTCGTGCACGCCGCCACGGCTCGGGGTGCTGGTCGTGCTGGCGTGCAGCGCGGCGGCGGCGGCCGGCCCGGACCTCGACGCCCCGATCAACGCCACCTGGACTGGCGTCGGATTGCGTTCCTGGGCCGCGATCGTCGGTGCCGGGACGGTGCCGATCGTCGTCGATCGACGCCTCGATCCCGACGCGCCGATTTCGCTCGACTGCCGCAACGAGCCGCTGCGTGACGTCGTGCGCCGGGCCGCCGCCCAGGTCGGCGGCGAACCGGTGGTGCTGTCCTCCACGCTCCGCATCGTGCCCCGCGGCGCGGCAGACCTGCTGCTGCGGGCCGAGACCGGCCGCGACGCCGCCCTCGCCAAACTGCCTGCGACGCAGCGGGCCGTCCTCGGCCGCCGCCGGGGTTGGAACTGGCCGGATGCAGCGGTGCCGGCCGAACTCGTGGCGACCGCGGCGGCGGACGTGGGCATCTCGATCGAAGGCGTCGATGCCCTGCCCCATGATCATCTGCCGGCGGCGTCGCTGCCGCCGCTGACGCTGGCGGAGCGGCTCGACCTCGTACTCGCTCAGTACGACCGGCGGATGGAGTGGCGTCCGGGCCCGCGCGGCAGTCCGGCCGGCCGGATCATCCCCCTCGACGCCGATCTGCCGCCCCGGCCCGCAGCGGCGGCCGAGCCGCGGCCGGCGACCGACCGCCGGCCTGCGTCCGGGAAGCCCGCGGGCCGGCCATCGCCCGACGACACGTTTTCGCTGCAGGTGGCGGCACCGCTGGACCAGGTGCTCGGAGTGATCGCAACCCGGCTGGGCCTGACGCTGCAGCTCGACGAGGAATCGCTGCGCCGCCGAGGCATCGCGCCAGGCGAGATCGTGCGGGCGACCGTGAAGGACGCCAGCCGCGGGCAGCTGCTCGACGCCATCCTCGCCCCCCTGCAGATCGAGTGGAAGATCGAAGGCGACACGCTCCGCGTGTTCGCGATGCCGCAGTAACGGCGGGCTGGCCTCGAGCCAAATCATCCTGCGAGGAGACTTCTGCCGTCCCGGCGGTGATCACTCCAGACCGATCGTGCTTCACGGAAATCGAAAGCGGTCTAGCGATCCGACGGCGGCATGGGCCGGCCTGCCCTGCTGCGGGCGGCCTCGAGATTCCGCCTGGTCGCGGCATCGCTCGGCTCGAGACTCAGGGCCGTCTCGTAGGAGACGATCGCCTCCCGAAATCTGCCCTGCCGCGCCTGGGCCACGCCGCGGTTGGACCAGACCCGCGCGTCCTTCGGCTGATGGCGGATCGCCTGGTTGAAGTCGAACTCCGCCTTTCCAGGCTCGTTGGTGGCGAGGTAGGTGAGCCCGCGATTGAGGTAGGCCAGCATGCAGCCACGGTCGCGTCGGATCGCCGACGCGTAGGCGTTGATCGCCTCGAGTGGGCGGTCGAGTTCGACGAGCGTGAGTCCCCGCCAGAGTTCGGGCCGCGGATCCTCGTAGGCGATTCCCGCCGCCTCCTCGAAGTCCTCCAGCGCGATGCCGTAAAGCCCCTGGTGAAACCAGGCGATGCCACGCCGCAGATAGAGCTCGGACTCCTGCGGATCGACCTCGATCCCCTTCGTGCACGCTTCCACCGAACCACGAAAGTCGCCCAGCCGCCGCAGCACCACGCCAAGCGCCAAGTGGCCCACGACGAGCGTCGGCTCTTTCGCGACCACCTGCCGAAGGAGATCGCGAGCCTCGTCGAGCTTGCCCGCCTGCTCGAGCTTCTCGGCGTCGGCGAGCATCTTCTCCGCCTCGGTCTGGTCGAGCCAGGCGTCGTCGTCGGCCTTGCCCGGCCGGCCGGACATGCCCCCGGGCTGCAGCCGATCGACGCGGCCCCGCATCCGCTCCCGCCGCGCGCCGGCATCGTCGTCGTCCGGCGCCTCGGGAAAGGGCACAGGCAGCTTCGGCCTCGGCTTGGGCCGGACCGCGGGCTTCGGCTCCGAGTCGCGATCCCGCTCCTGCCGCAGGTCGGGCTCCTGCCACAGGTCGGCCGCGGGCTGGCGGCCGGGCTCAGACCGCCGGTCGGGCATGCCCTGCCCGCGGGGAGGTGCGGGCACGGCGGGCGCGGCCGGCGGCTTGCCGGACTTGCCGGTGCCGAACGGGTTGAGCTCGTCTGCGAACGGATCGTCGTCGGCGACGCCCTTGGCCGCGGCGGGAGCCTGCGCCGCCACCCGCTCGCCGACGCAGCATGCGAACGCGAGCCCGCACACCGTCACCAGCGCGACGGCGAGGAGCGGGCGACGACGAACCGGCGCGTCGGTGGCGGGAAACCCATGCATGGTGTCTGTCTCTCGGGCTAGCCTGAGCATCGGCCGGGCCAGTCCCGCGGGGCGAGAAAGATCGGCAGAGACTGCTCCAGCCCTACGCCTGCTGCGACCCGATCAACCCTCCCAGCCGCTCCTCGATCCCTTCCCGGATCCGCCGGGAAAAGAGGGCGGCCATCGCCGGGACCTGCAGGGCCACGACGAGCTCCTCGACCAGGATGTCGATCGTGCCGTCGAACCGCATTCCGCTGACGGTGAGCAGCACGCGGAGCCTGTCGTCCCCCTCCCACGACGCATCGATCTCTCCAACGGCCGCGGCATATTCATTCCGCGCCCGCACGAGGGCGTCGTCGAGCCGACGGCGGACCTCGTCCCGGGGAAGGCTGTGCTGCACACGTACTTCGAGCGATTTCACGTCCGTACTCCTGCCGGAAAAGGCTGATTGGCGCAGGCCCGACCGGCGGCCTCGCCCATCCCGACGGCACGGCGGACCAGGTCGGCCCGCACCGTGCCCTCGCGGCCATTGAAGCATACCGCCGACCGCACCGCGACCACGTCGGGCCCGAGGGCCCATGCCTCCGGGATCAGCTCCAGCGGGATTCTTCCCGCGATCGCCACGCGGAGCCCCGCGGCCCGGGCCGCCGCCACCCAGGCCGCAGCCTGTCTTGCAGGGCAGCAGCCGAAGATGCCTGCGGACGATTTATCGAACGTGTCGATGAGCAGCGTCCGGCAGCCGAGCCGGCCCGCGGCGGCGATCACGTCGTCGGGCGGAGGCGCGGCCGCCCGCTGCCAATCTGCATAGGCCACGGCCACCCGCTCCGGTCCGGGAGGCACCGCGGCCCAGAGCCGCCGCAGCCGCTCTTCCCAAGGCGTGCCGACGCTGCCGGCCAGGCCGACCTTCACGGCCGCCGGAGCGGCGGCCCGGCCGGCCAGCAGATCGATCACACGGGCCGTCAGTGCGGCGGCATCCGGCGGTGCGAGGGCGTCATCGACGCGGGCCGCACCGAGTTCGCCGCAAGCCATCGTCCACGGCACGCGACCGCCGACCTCGCGGGCCACGGCGACGGCCGCCTCCGGATCGGCCGCGCCGAGCGGGCCGCGGCTCGGCTCCTTGACGTCGATGATCGCCGCGCCGCCCGTGACCGCGGCCCGAGCCTCGGCGGCGTTTCGCACGCTCACGAGCAGGCCGTGCCAGTTCACGGCTCCGCTCCTGCGGCGGCGGCAGCCCGCTTGGCATCGACGAGCCGCCGGCCAAGTTGCCGCGCCAGCTCAGGCGAGAGCGGCTCGCACCACCGCCCGTCGAAGATGACGTAGCTGTCGTCCCAGGTGCCCCAGGGCGTGAACGTCGTCCGCCTGCGGTAGTCGTCGGCCCGCTCGGCCAGCCGCAGCACGAGCGTGTTGACGCGAAACGCGGCGTGGTGCTCGCAGGTCTGTTCGCCGCCCCGGGTGAGCGGGCTCGAACCGGGAAAGAAACACTCCGCCACGTCGAGCGGCAGCCGCTCGACTCGATTCGGTGACAGCCGCACCAGCAGCGAGTCGCCCGCACACCGGAGCCGCGGCCGCGCCGCCACCGCCGCCAGCATGGCGACGGCGCCGGCCGCGACCAGGCTCACGCCGACCACGGCCGGCCGGAAAGGGCGAGCCGCGGCGGCGAACGTTGTCGCGACGAAGAGGGCCGCGGTCGCCGCGGCCACGACTGCCGCGAGGGCCACGACCGGGCGGACGTTGCCCCGCAGCCAGACCTCCTCCGCTTCGGCCCGCTCGTTGTTCATCGCGCTTTCGCCTCTGGAGCGGGTTTCATACGATGCTCGCAGGCCGACGCGGATCGGTCCCCCGCCTGTCGGAGCCGCTTGGAGATGCACGACCCCACCTCGATCCCGTCCGGCTCGGGCGACTCCGCGTCGTCCTCGGCCGTCCGTGTCGTCGCCCTCATCGCGGCAGCCCTCGTGGCCTACCTGGCCGCCGCCGCGTTCGGCTGGCCACAACATGGTCGGGATTTGCTGGTGAGGGCACAAGCCGCCCACGGCCTCAGCGACGGCAGCCAAGCCGCCGCGGCCGGAGCCGGGCAGCCGCCGGCCGGGCATGAGGACGGTGGGCACCCGGGCCGCATGGCACCACCACCCGTCACGGTGCTGCCGTTCTGCCTGCTCCTGGCCGCGATCGCGGTCCTGCCGCTGGCACCGGGAGTCTCCCACTGGTGGGAGCACAACTCGAGCAAGCTGCTCGTGGCCGGCGGGCTGGCGCTCGTCACGCTGGCCTATTACACCTTCGCGCATCGCCTGCCGGTCGACCTCCATTTTCCGGCCCACGCGGTCGTCCAGCCTGCTGCCGCCGGACCGTCGTGGGGCACGGCGGCCGCCGTGCTCGCCAACGCGCTGTTGGCGGAATACGTGCCGTTCATCGTGCTGCTCTTCGCGCTCTACTGCATCACCGGCGGCGTGCGGATCGAGGGGGATCTCCGCGCCACGCCCACGGTGAACGCCGCGTTCCTGGGCATCGGCGCGCTGGCGGCAAGCTTCATCGGCACCACCGGAGCGGCGATGCTGCTCGTGCGGCCGCTCCTGGAAACCAATCGCGAGCGGCGAATCGTGGCCCATACGGTCGTGTTCTTCATCTTCATGGTCTGCAACTGCGGCGGCTGCCTGCTGCCGATCGGGGATCCGCCGCTGTTCCTCGGGTATCTCGAGGGGGTCGACTTCCTCTGGACGCTCTCGCTGTGGAAGCCGTGGCTGCTCACCAACGGGCTGCTCCTGGCCATCTATTGGCTCTGGGACACGTTCTACGCGCAGCCACGGGAATCGTTCACCGACATCCTTCGCGACGAGCGGCTGGCCGGGCCCCTGAAGATCAGCGGCCTGTGGCCCAACGCCCTGCTGATGGCCGGCGTGATCGCGGCGGTGGCGCTGCTCGATCCGGCCAAGGCGGTGCCCGGCACGTCGTGGCACCCGTGGATGTTCCTCCGCGAGGCGGTCCTGCTCGCGCTGGTGGCGGCCTCGCTGGCCTTCGGCTCCGCCGGGATCCGCAGCCGCAACGGCTTCACCTACACGGCGATCCTCGAGGTCGCCGCCCTGTTCCTCGGGATCTTCATCTGCATGCAGCCGGCGTTGGCCCTGCTCCACGAGCACGGCGCGGCGCTCGGCATCGACTCGCCGCGGGCCTTCTTCTGGGCCACCGGCTCGCTGTCGGGCGTGCTCGACAACGCCCCCACCTACCTCGTGTTCTTCAAGGCCGCCCAGGCGCTGCCCGCGGCCGGGGCCACCATGGCCGGCGTCGATGTCGGCCGGCTGGCCGCGGTCAGCCTCGGGGCCGTATTCCTCGGGGCGATGACCTACATCGGCAACGGCCCGAATTTCATGGTGAAGGCGATCGCCGAGCAGTCGGGCGTGCGGATGCCGAGCTTTTTCGGGTACTGTGTCTATAGCTTCGGCGTGCTCCTGCCGGTGTTCGTGCTCGTCTCCGTCCTGTTCCTTTGAAATACCCGACGCCGCCGGCCCTGCGATTCCGTCCTTCCGCGCTCCCGCGATTCCCTCCCGCCCGCCCCGGCATCGACGACCGTGACTCCTCCCCGCACCGCCGACGACGCCCACTCGCTGATCACGACCGACGAGGAGTTTCGCGAACTCGTCAAGCGGCTCGCCGACCATGCGTACGTCGCCTTCGACACGGAGTTCGTCTCGGAGCACACCTACCGCAGCCAGCTGTGCCTGATCCAGGTGGCTGTGCCCGGCACGCTGGCGGCGATCGACACGCTCAAGGTCCGCGAACTGGAACCGTTCTGGCGGCTGCTGGCGGAACCGGGCCGCACGACCGTGGTGCACGCCGGCCGGGAGGAGATGGGCTTCATCCTGCATGCGATCGGCACGCGACCATCGTCCCTGTTCGACGTGCAGGTGGCCGCAGGACTGGTCGACCACGACTATCCCGCGGGTTACGCCTCGATCGTCCGCCGTTTCCTCAACCTGCCGACCAACAAAGGGGAGACGCGGACCGACTGGCGGCAGCGGCCACTCACCCCCGCCCAGCTGGAATACGCCCTCGACGACGTGCGGCACCTGGAGAAGCTGTGGCGGAAGCTCGAGGGCAAGCTCGCGCAGACCGGCCGCACTGCGTGGATGCAGGACGAGATGCAGCTGTGGCAGAGCGACGTCGAGGAATCGTTCGTGCGCAAGCGATGGCGGCGGGTGGCCGGCCTGAGCGGCCTCTCGCGGCGGGAGCTGGCGATCGCGCGGGAGCTATGGCACTGGCGCGACGGCGTGGCCGACGCCCGCGACATGCCACCCAAGCGGGTGCTCCGCGACGACCTGCTCGTGGAGCTGTGCAAACGGAAGAGCGCCGACGAGCGGCAGATCTCGGCGATCCGCGGCATGCAGCGGTCCGATCTGAAACACATCCTCCGCGGCCTTTCGGAGGCGATCCAGCGGGGGCTCGACCTGCCCGACGACGACTGTCCGGGAGGCGAGCGGCACCGCGCGCCGCCGCCGCAACTGGCGGTGCTGGGGCAGTTTCTCACGACGGCGATCGCGGGCGTCTGCCGGCAGATGCACCTCGCGCCGGCGCTGGTCGGCACCGCCTCCGACATGCGGGATCTGCTCGCCTACAAGCTCGGCTACTGGGACAACGAGGGGGAGAACGCCCGGCCGCCGCTCTTGGCCTCAGGCTGGCGGGCCGATGTCGTCGGCGATCTCGTGGACGACCTGCTCTCGGGCCGCGCCTCGCTGCGGATCGGCGATGTGCGGTCGCACGACCCGCTGGTGATCGACCGGCACGCGTGACGCCCGCGGCCCACGCCGGCGAACTCCCGGCTGGCGTCAGGCGATCGAGGCCGGCGACGCAGATCGACGCCGCGAGCGCCTCTCGAGCAGCCCGGCCGCGCCCGCCAGCAACGCCATCACACTCGCCAGCGAGCCGGGATCGATCTCGCTGCACCGGGAGGCACGGAGTGGAAACCTGAGCCTGCGGACGCTCACAAACCCGCGACTGGAGTTCAGGGCGGGGAGCGGGAAATAAGATCAGGCGGAGGGCATGGGATTCGAACCCACAACCCCTTTCGGGGCATCTGATTTCGAGTCAGACCGCTGGCCAATTCGCTTACCCTCCGAATCGACGCCCCACATTCTAATCCATCGGGTTTTCGCCGGCCATGCCTGCCGCTTTTCGCGGAGACAGCGGGCGACCGGGGCGTGGAAGGTCCGTGGCTCGGAGCGCCGCGGGGGACGGAAGGAGCCGGGCTTAGAACGTCGCCCCGGCCTGCAGCATCACGGCGTCGTTCGGATTGAATTCCGGCGTGCCGTTGGCCGATACCGTCCGCGCGAAGACATACCCCACCTCCGCCACGCCGGCGACCGTACGGCTGCGGAACCATTCCAACCCCAGGATCGCCCGCAGGTCGCTCACCGTCACCAGGGCCGTCGTCTCGTCGGGAAGCGTCACCGCCCACGTGCCACCGCCGAACTGGCAGGCCAGGTAGGTCCACGCGGCGCCGCCGCCGGCGAAATCCCGCACCTTGCGGGCGATTCGGGAACGGGGCACCAGGAGTTCGAGCCGATTGTCCTGGTTGGGCGTCCAGATCAGTCCACCCACTGGGAGCACCCGCATGTCGAGCTGCCGCACGACCGCCGCGCCGGCGACGAGCGTCAGCGTGTCGTTGACCGAGAGATCGATCAAGCCCCAGCCGGTGAACTGAAACGCTTTCGGATTGTACGAGCGGTAGTCGCCGTACACGCCCGGCGTGAGCCCCACGCCAAAGCCCCAGCGGTCGTTGATCGGCGTCCGCCAGGCGACGTCGACGTAGGCATCGAACACCGTCGACGGCAGTTCGAGCGCGTCGGGCGGCTGCCAGAAGTGGAAGCCGAATCCGGGCGTGACCAGCAGCGCGGGCAGGTCGTCGAACCACACCGGCGCGAACGACGTCGCCAACGGCACGTCGGTCATCCCGAAGCCGTCGGCGCCGTTCTGCGGGATCCAGGTGGCAGAGAGGGACCGGGCGTACCAGAACCGCTGCTCGGGCATCCTCCGCTGCTCGTCCCACTCCGGTCCGAGATCATCGAACAGCGGCCCCTGCCCCGGCGCGATCGGCGTCGAGGGCACGATGGCGGCCGTGAGGGCGATCTCGCCGGAGCCGGCCGTCAGCCCGTCTTCCGCATGCGACACACGCGCGCACCAGAGCGACAGCAGGCAGCACACCACGGCCGCGATCGCCCGGGTCGTGCGTTTGTCACGGCGGCAGCGGATGGCAGGAGCAGTGGTCAAGAGAATATGAGGCTCTTCGCCCCGAATGTACTGGTGACGAGAGCCCATGCCGCGCCCAAAACGACGCGAGTCTGTCCGCAAACAAGTTGCCAGCGGGCACGCGGCGACGGGGGACGGTAGCCGCGCTGCGCGAGCCAGGCAATTCCACGCACGCCGCGAGCATCGGCGACTGGGCCTCCTGGGCTGCCTGGGCAAGGCCGCCGCGGCAGCTCGTCGATTGATTTCCGAACGGTCCGCAGACTATCTCCCCGTCTTCCCCGCGACGATCCGATAGAGATGCCAGCCGGGCCCGCCTGAACGCAACGCGTCGATCGCCCTGCGCCATCCCGGACATACTCTCCCAGGAGCACCCGCCCATGCGTCACTTCGCCCTGCTCGGACTGGCGGCCCTCGCGGCCGCGACGCTGCCCGGCCAGCCCGCCGCTGCGCAAGGTCTCCTCCACAAGCACCGCCACGCCGCCGGCCCCGGCCTGGGAGCGCTGCGCCCACTGCCCGCCGCCGTGACGCCGACGGCCGCCGGCATCACGGCATCCGACGGAGCGACCGCCGCCGTGATCGCGGCCGCGCCCGGGGGACCAGCCGTGCCCGGTTCCGTCGGGGGATCGCCGGGCGGACACGCCTTCTGCGTTTTGCCCATCGTCACGCCGATCGACGGAGCACCAGTCGACGTCATGCCGATGCCCATGCCGTCGATCGACGGGCTGCCTGTCACCGGCATCGGCTCTCCGCCGTTCGACGGCGGCTTCGACGCCGGAAGCACCGTTTCGGTAGGCGGGTGGCCGGTCGATGTGGGCCCGCCGGCGCGCGGCTTTGCCGGCCACCATCACCCGGGACCGCTCTCCGCGGCCGGCAAGCCTCAGGGCGGCCCGCTGATGCTCGGCCGCCCGATGGAATTCTCGTCCACTGCATCCGCGCCGCTCTCGGCGAACGCATTCGGCCAGGCCACGGCCGCCGCGGCGACCGCCGCCCCGCCGGGACGGAGTGTCGCCGCCGGACTGCCCGGCCGCGCCGCCGGTGTCCGCCCCGGGCAGTTCAACCCGCCGGGGCGTCACACAATGGCGTCCATCGATACCGCCACTGGACGGCCCACTCCGGCTCCGGTGGCGGCAGGCTCCGGGCGGGACGCCGGCGTGGTCCATGCAAACCACGAGACGGCGGCAGAGGCCGCCCGAGGCACGGGCATCCCGCCCGTCGGCGCGGCAGCCAGTCCCGCATCCGCGCCACCGCGCTGGCGGGACCGCATTCGCTTCGCCTGGCCCTCGGCGAACTGACGCCCGCCCGGTGTCCCGACGGCCCGATTCTGGCCGCGGCGAAGTCCACGTGGACGGCTCGTGACGGATAGGCACGGCATGCCGTGCGACCCATCCATGCCGGCCGCGCCGCCCGCCGACTCCGCGGCTTGAACTCGCGGGGCGAACTGCCGATTCCACTCATGACGACGTGGGACGGAGAACGCCTTGGCCGGCCGTTCCGCCCCGACTGGAGCACAAGCGACGATGGCGAAGGACACATGGCGGATCGTGACCCGAGGACCTGACGGCCAACTGGTCATCCACGACTTCGATTCCCCCGAAGCGCTCCTGCGGACGCACCTGCAGGTCGGCACCGACGACTGCAGCACCGATCTCGCCCTCCGCGGCGCACCGATCTTTCGTTCGCTTGTCGGTCCGATGCCCGAGGGCCGCAACATCGTCCGCTACGAGTCGCCCGAGGTGTTCGAGAGCCTCACGAAGGAGTGGGCGACGCCGAAGCCGCCGCGGAAGCGGATCCGCAAGCCGGCCGCAACGCGGCAGCCGGCCACCGACATCGCCAGCCCCGCGGATTCCGCCGATGGCAGCGCCGGCTGAGACGATCTTCTCCCGCATCATCCGCCGCGAGATTCCCGCGCGGATCGAGCACGAGGACGACCTCTGCCTTGCCTTCCACGACGTGACGCCGCAGGCGCCTGTGCACCTGCTGGTCATCCCCAAGAAACCGATCCCGTCGCTCGCGCACGCCACGCCTGAAGACGCCGCGCTGCTCGGGCATCTCGTCGTGGTGGCGACCGAGCTGGCCCGCAGGCTCGGCCTCGACCGCGGCTATCGGCTGGTGGTGAACTGCGGCCAGGATGGCGGCCAGACCGTCCATCATCTCCACATCCACCTACTCGCCGGCCGGCCACTGCACTGGCCTCCCGGCTGACCGCATCGGCGCCGCTCGCCGCTGCCAGCTACTGCAGCCAGCGGCGCATGCGATCGAACATGCCGCCCGATCGAGCCGGCGGCTCGACCGGGGCAGCGGCCCCCCGGACCGGTGGCTCCACTCGGTCGACCGCGGCGACGGCGTCATCCGAGACGAATTCCTCCAGGAATCGCGGCCAGTAGCCGTCGAGCTCGACGAGGCAGCCTCCCAGGTCGTTCGCGGCCAGCCGCTGTTCCACGACGTCCAGCCGCCGCGACAGATTGACCCGCTGCGACTCGTCGAACGCCATGTCGAAGACCCGCATGCCGTCGATCTGCACGCTGCCGGGTCCCAGCAGATCGAGCCGCACCCGCAACGACTCCAGCCCGCGCACCGGCACGTCGTCGATCTGCAGCACGAACTGCGACCACTCCCCGGTCAGCGGCTTGCCGCCAGTGAGACCGCCCACGGGTGCGAAGCGGTAGTATTCGTGGTCGTCCTGGACTCCCTCGATCGCGATCCGCAGCGGCGGCTGGGGATCTCCCTCGGCGATCCGCAGCCAGGCCGCGACGCTGATCCGGCCGGTGACCGGCGGCGAAAAAGGATTGCTGCGGAGCGTCGACAGGCCGTGCAACGACGAGAAGGCCACGCCGCGGCCGGCGGGCCCATCGACCCCCGGAACGAATCGCAGGCTGCCGCGGCTCGCCTCGACCATTTCCCAGCCCGCCACCGCGCCGCCCGCATCGCGGCCGCCCGCCTCTGCCGCGCCCGCGCCATCGAGTTCAAACCCCGGATTGTCGAGCACCTCCAGCGGCTGCGGCGTCTCCAGGACCGCCCGCCGCCGGCGCAGGTCCGCGAGCCGCGACTCGATCGACCGCCGGACGTCTTCACCGAATTCCACCCGGGCGGTCTGCACGGCCACCCCGCCGTCGAGCTGCAGCGTGCGGACTTCCCACGGCCCCAGCGGTACGGCTGCCCCACCCCCGGGATCCAACGGCAGCCGCGATCGATCGACCGCGTCGACCACGGCCGAGGGCGAGCCGGCAAGCGATAAGACGGCCCGACATGCCGCCGGCCCGGCATTCACGACGCTGACCAGGGTGGTGCTCGTGTCGCGCCGGCTGCGCACGACCAGCGGCGCGGGCAGCGGGTCGGCCAGTTCGAACCCGCCCGCCGGCAGCGCCGAGAAGGCCTTCATCTGCTTGGCGCGGATCGGGTCGACGCGGGCGAACAGCAGCCCCATGTCGAAGACCACCTCCACGTCGGAGGCCACGAACGACTCGGCGAGGCCGCGGCCCTGTGCCGCCCCTTCCGGCACCGCGTGCACGGGGAACGGCTCTGCGGCCGACACGCTGCCGAACGGGCCGTGGGGCACGACCTGCTCCATCGAGATCGACGCCGGCTGCTCCAGCACGACGACACCACGGCGGGCCGCGCCGGCCACGCCACGGGCGATCGCCAGCGAACGGTTGGCGTTTTCCACGAGGCTGCGATCGAGCAGCAGGTCGGCTGCCGCGTGCACGTGGGGCGTCACGAACACGATTCGGCGGTCGCGGGTGATCCCCGCGGGATCGAGGCCGATCTCCCGGAGCACGTCGGCCTCACCCGACTGGCCCCCGAGCGTCGGCCGGAATCGGCCTGCGAGCGAGCCCTGGGAAAAGAGCGACGTGGGCACCACGTGCAGGCTCCACCGTGGATCGTGCGTGGCGAGCACGGCCGCGAGCCTGGCGTGGAATCGGGCCACCGTCGCCGTCCTCCAATCGAGCCACGCGTCGCGCAGCGGCCCCTCCACCAGCGCGGCCCTGCGCGTGAATCGCTCGGAGCCCGACGCCGGCTCCTGCCCGCCGACATCCTCCAAAAACCTCGCGAACGTCGCATCGTCGAGCCCCCACGCGGTGCCGGGCAGATGCATCCAGCCGTGGTGCGACAGGAGCACCGCGATGCCGTCGATGGCCTGCTCGCCATGGAGCCGGCCGGCCAGTTCGGCCACGAGATCCTCGGCGGCCCGCTGCACCCGCGGGTCGAGGATGTTGTAGTGGCTCCCCCCGCCGTCGGACTGCCGCGGCCGGCCGTCGCGGCCCACGCACACGATGCCCGCAGCCTCGGGGCCGCCACGGTGGACGATCGACTCGAGTGCCGGCAACGGCGCATCGAACGACACGGCTGGCACCAGCCGGAGCCCCTGCCGCGACTGGATTCGGCAGAGCAGCGAGAGCAGGTCCTTGCGCAGCGGATCGACGCCGGCCTCGGCGGCGGCGCCGCTGTCCCACCGCGGCGCCGCCCGCGTCAGCCGCGACGGCCAGATCGCGGCACCGTCGCCGTACACGACGACCATCGCACCGGCGGCCCCCTGGGCCGAGAACCACTCCGCCGCCCGCGTCGCCCCCGACAGAAACGTCCGCCAGTCGGCGAATGACTTGCCCTGTCCGGATACCGGCCGCTCGACCGCGCCGAACTGCGAAAAGTCGGGCGCCGGCACGAAGGCGTGCACCCGCCGGCCGCCGTCGGCACCGATCAGCGGCCTCGAGTCGCCCTCGCGGCCGGCGTCAGTCGGCAGCCTCGTCGGGCCCGCCGAGACCCGCACGCGGCCGAAGAGCGCAGGCGATCGCGGCGACGGGTTGGCGATGAGCACGAGTGGGTTGCGGCTTGTCGGCCAGAAGACGAACGAGTGCCGACCACACTGCGGCTGCCGCTGGCCCTCGATCACACCGGCCGGTGGCGCCGTCTCGAAACCGCCGCTGGCCCTGACCTCGATCCCGGTCCCCGTCGCATTCGGCTCCAGCACGCCGACCCCCACCACGGCCCGCTGGTCGAGCGGATACTCCACCTCGACCAGGTGCGGCATGCCCGGCTGGACGCCGGCGACGACAATCCCCTCCCAGGTCGGCTCATCGGCCGACCGCGCCGGTGGCAGCCGCAGCATGGCGCCCAGCGGATGCACGTCGACCGTTGAATGTCCCGTGAGCAGCAGCCCGCTGAGCCGGGGCACCATCGACGACATGGACGGCATGCCGACCGCCGGTAAAGGCACGCCCGGCACCTTGGGCATAGACACGTTCGGCAGCGGCACGCTGGGGATCGGGACGTTCGGTAGCGGCACACTGGGCAGCGACATCGACGGCAGCGGCATGGCCGGCATTGGCACGTAGGGAATGCCCTTGCCGGGCAGCCGTCGCAGCCGCTCGTGAAGCCTGGGACTGCCGGGATCGAGCTCGTGGATCACCTGCCAGCCCGGCTCGCCGGCGACAGGCGGCGGAAGGGTGTCGGCGACCGCAGCCACCTGCACCACCCGCGTCGCCAGCGGCCGCGACCACCGCAGACCACCGCGCTCGACGGCCTCCAGCTCGATGTCGTAGGCCCCCTCGCGATCGGGAAGCGGCACGTCGAGCAGCACCCGCTCGTATTGCTGCATTCGGGTTTCCAACGGCGACTCGTCGGCGACGCCCGCCGACTCCCTCAGGACGACGGCCTGTGTGGCGAGCGGCTCGGCCTCTGGGCCGGGCTTGAGCCGCAGCCGCAGTTCGACCGCGGCCGTCCCCGGCGATCGCCTCGGCAGCAGCGGATCGACCGCTAGCCGTACGGTCTCGCCGGGTCGGAACAGCGTCGAACGCTCAGCGGGCGGACCGGCGGACGGCTGGAAGGGCACCACGTCGACCCGCAGGGCATCGCCGGGAGCGGCCCGCGCCGAGAGCCGGTTGCCTTCGCGATCGAGCGACTGCTGCCGCGCCGACAGCAGGAGCTCCGACACCGGCGCCTCGAGGCTGACCGCAGCCCGCTCATCGCCATCCGGCATCAGTCGCACGGCGAGCCGCAGGTCGCGCCAGCGGCTGATCGAGAGTTCGATTCCATTGAAAGCCCGGCTCCTGGGCTCGTGGACGATGACCCCGCCCGGCACGCCGTGCGCGGTCGCAGCCGCGTCCGCATCACCGCAGAGCGTCCGCCACGCCGGCTCCTCGCCGACCTCGCCGCCGTCGCCGGCCACCAGCCGGATGGCTCCCGACCAGGCGCGGGCCTTGCCACCGCCCCAGGTGATCCGCACCGCCACCGGCCTGCCGACGATGTCCGGCCGGTCGGCCGAGACGGGCGACCGATCCCAGTCGGCACCGCCCGCCGCGGCGCATTGCCACGCCACGAGCAGGGCGGCAACGCAAACGCGGGCACGACGGAGGCGGACGGGGAGCGCGGGCATCGGCGGATGGTAGCGACGGCCGAACCGCGCGACCAAGCGGGTTTTGCCCGGGGAAATAGCTGGTTTTTCACAGTCCCGCGACTCAACCCGGCCGGGCCTCGGGCAGGGCCGCTCGCCAGATCCCGCGGCGATCTCCGGCCGGCACCGCCGCGAACAGGTCCGCCAGCGGCTCCACCACAGCCCGGCACCGGTCGGCGACGTCGTTCGCTTCGAAGAAGTCGTCGGGCTTGGCGAACAGCTCGACGCGGCCGACGTCGCCGGGGCTGCCGCGATGCCAGAGGCAGTGCCAGGCCGGCGTGATGATCGCCATGGACTCGGCTCCGCCAACGACCACCCGATCCCGCGCCGCCGCCTCCGACCAGCCGGCGAATAGTCCGGCCAGGCTTCTCCCGCGCCACGGGTTCGAAGGATCCGGCGCGGCCTGGATCTCAGCGCCACCGGCGATGAGTTCCGCCAGTGTGCAACCCAGGTCCGCGGGCACGACGAGTCCGCCGTAACGCTGCGCCGCCATCCGGCCGGCGGCGTCGACGAGGATGGCCGGCACGTGCACCAGTTCACCGTGCGGCGTGTCCGGCCCGCCGACGCCCATCCAGCCGTGCAGCCCGAGGGGCATGCCCCGCGCGCCGGCAAACAACACGGACCACGCCCCGGCGGCCGCCGCCTTTCCCCCGGGCATCACGGCGGCGAACAGTCGGCCGATCTCGGCATCGAGCAGCGACAGCTGGCCGGCGAACACCTGGCGAAAGCCGACGACGAGGTCGGGATCGGTATCGGAGGTGACGGCCAGCGAGGGCACGCCCGCCCCGTCCGGCGGCGGCGGATCCTCCGGGTCGACGTAGCGATCGCGATACCGCCGCGGCGCATCCCAGGCGACCCGCAGACTGGCGACGTGGCACCAGACCAGCTCGTGTCTCCCCGACCCGAGCACCTCGATCGCTGCGGCGGCGAGCCGGGCCAGCTCTGTCTCCCCGTCGTCGGCGGCTTCCCTGCGGTGCGGCGCGGCGGCGACGAGCGTCACCTCCGCGGCCAGCTCGCCCGCCAGCGACGCAGCGACGGTGGGGTCGTCGGTCACCAGCGCCGGTTTCCAGCCCCGGGCCACCGCCGCCCGCACGAGCGTTAGACCGTCCGGCTCGCTCGCGCCGGCCAGATCGCGGAGCGACTCGCCGGGCTCGAGCGCGGTCGCGATCGCGCGATCGAACACGATCCCCCGGGCGGCGAGGGCATCGATCGCGGGCGTCGCCACCCAGGTTGCGCCAAAGGCCGGCAGCATCCAGGCAGGCAGACCGTCGACGGTGACGACGAGCAGGCCTGCCGGAAGGCGGGCGGCGGCGGTGTCGATCGTGTCCGGCGTCATGGCGTGCCATTCTCCCCTTCCCGCCGTGATTGCACCAACAGGGCGGGTCTGCCACATTCTGCGGCTGCCGCGGGCCGCGCGGTTTCGTGCCGCCCCCTCCGCCGTCCCGCCGAGCCTTCATGCCAACCGACACAGCCGGCAACCGGTTCGCGACGCAGCCGCCCGACACCGCGGGCATGCCGCCGGGCATCCCGTACATCGTGGGGAACGAGGCCGCGGAGCGGTTCTCGTTCTACGGCATGAAGACCATCCTCGTGGTGTTCATGACGCAGTTCCTGCACTCGGCGGCAGGCGGCCCCGATTTCATGACCGACGCCGAGTCGCGGGAGTGGATGCACCTGTTCGTGGCGAGCGCCTACTTTTTCCCCGTCATCGGCGGGATCGTGGCGGACGCCTTCCTCGGCAAGTACCTCACGATCCTGCTGTTGTCGATCGTCTACT
>JBIJCD010000391.1:0-3661 GCA_044344895.1 Pirellulales bacterium
TGACGGCGACGGCCGCGAGCGGTGCCGGCGGCTGGATCGCCACGGGGGCCGCCGACGGCAGCGTGCTGCTGTGGGACGTCGGCAGCTGGACGCCGCGGACGCTGCGCGACACGGGCGCGGCCGTCATGGGGCTCGCCTTCAGCCCCGACGGCTCGCGGCTGCTCTGCCGCTGCGCCGATCCCGGCTGCCTCTTGCTCGGGCCGTTGCCCGACGGCCCCGCCGTCGCTCTCGTCGGCCATGCCGCCCCAGTGACCGTGGCTGCTTTCAGCGGCGACGGCGGCCTCGTGGCCACCGGCGCGGAGGATGGCGACGTGCGGGTCTGGGATGCGGCCACCGCCACGCATGCGTTCGCGGGACACACCCGGCCGATCACGTCGATCGACTGGTCCGCGGACGGCACGCGGCTCGCGACCGGCTCGACCGATGCGACCGGCCGCGTCTGGAGCCTGGCAGACCCCGCTGCGGCACCGCTCGTCTTCAGGCACGCGCAGCCGGTGACGGGCGTCGCGTTCAGCCGCGACGGCCTCCTTCTGCTGACCGCGTCGCTCGACCACTCTGTGACCGTCAATCCGCTGACACAATCGCCCGTACGGCCGCGGCTCAACCACCATGGCGGCGTCCTCCAGATCGCTGTCAGCGGCGACGGCAGGACGCTGGCGACGGCCGCGGCCGACGGGGTCATGCGGCTCTGGTCGATGCCGCTGGGGCAGCCCGCGGCCGAATGGACCGCGCCGCGGCGGCTGGCGACGTTCCTCGGCCACGTCGCCGCGGCGGAAGCGGTGCACGTGAGCCCCGACGGCGACATCGTGATGAGTTGCGGCAGCGACGGCACCTGCCGGCTGTGGAGCCCCCGGCCCGAATCGATGGAGCCCATGCTCGTCGGGCATCCGCTCGGTCTCGACGCGGTCGCCTTCAGCCCCGACGGCACCCGGGTCGCGACCGCATCCCGCGACGGCACGGCGCGGATCTGGGACGCCGCCTCGCAACAAACGCTGCTGGAGATCGGCGGCCCGGCCCGCCCCGGCCGAGCCATCGCCTACAGCCCCGACGGTCGCCGCCTGCTGACCGGATCCGAGGAGCCGATCGCGCACGTGAGCGACGCCGCCACCGGCGAGATCGTCGGCCGGTGCGTGGGGCACGAGGCGGGCGTGATGGCGGTCGCCTTCAGCCCCGACGGCACGCTGATCGCCACCGGTTCCGTCGACGGCACGACCCGCATCTGGGACGCCCGCACGTGCGCCGAGCGGGCCGTGTGCCGCGGGCACGCGTCGGCCGTCATGTCGATCGCGTTCAGCCCCGCCGGCGACCGGCTGGCGACGGCGGCCGAGGACGGCTCCGTGCGGCTGTGGCGCACGGACTTTGGTGCGGAGGTCGGCCGGTGCGTGGGGCACACGAAGGCGGTGCGGACGGTGACGTTCGCCCGCTCGGGCGGCGTGCTGGCAACCGCGAGCCTCGACGGCACCGCCCGGCTGTGGGACGCGGCCAGCACCGCCGAGCTGCGGCGGTTCGTGCATCGCGGTGAGGTGCACGCGGCCGCATTCAGCCCCGACGGCGGCCGGCTGGCAACCGGCTCGCGCGACGGCTCGGTGCGGATCTGGGACGCGGCGCGAGGAGACGAACTCGCCGCGCTGCAGCGGCACCGCAATGCGGTGGTGGGGCTCGCGTTCAACCCGGCGGGCACGGTGCTCGCCAGCGCCGCCTGGGACAACACGGGCCGCCTGTGGTGCGGTCCGCGGACGATGCCGTGCGGCGATGCCCAGCCGGCGCCGCCCCGGTGAGACGCGACGCGGATGCACGCGGCCTCATCCTGCGGGGCCGCCTGCTCGTGGCGACCGGCGCCACCCCCACTGGTAGGCTATCGGAGCCCTCAGCCACGATCCTTCCCTCGGCGACACGCTCATGCGTATCACGACCTCCACGACCATGGCCCTGACGACCGCGCGACTCGCGACCCTCCCGCTCTTCCTCATGGCCGCGAGCCTGACGATGGCTGTCGCGCCGCGCGGATCCAACGCTGCCGGCGACGACGCGGCGGGCTGGTCGATGCGTTCGCCGCGGGACGAGATCAGGCCTGCCTTCCGGGTCGACTCCGCCGGCGGCCGCGACGGCGGCGAGTGTCTCGTCATCGAGCACGACGCACGGCCCGGGCTCGACGGCTGGTTCGAGAAGGAGTTTCCGGTGCAGGGCGGCGAGTGGTACCGCTTCCAGGTCGCGCGGCGGATCGAGGGCGTCGCGGTGCCGCGACAGAGCTGCCTGGTCCGCATCCGCTGGGAAGACGCAGCGGGCAAGATCGTGCCGCTCGACGAACGGCCCCCGCACGCCGACACGAGCCAGCCGATGCCCTCGGCCGAGCCGGAGTATCCGGTCGACGCCGCGACCGACGCCGCCGGCTGGACCGACGTGGGCGGCACCTACCACGCGCCGGCGAGGGCGGTCCGCGGCGTCGTCGAGCTGCACCTGCAGTGGGCTCCGGGCGGCCGCGTCGCCTGGAGCGGGCCGCGATTCGAACGGACCGCGCCGCCGCCGCCGCGGATCGTGCGGCTGGCGGCCGTCCATCACAGGCCCACGGGCCGATCGCCGGCGGAGAATCGGGTGGAGTTCGACCCGCTGATCGCCGAGGCGGCGCGGCAGAAGGCCGACCTCGTCGTGCTCGGCGAGACCGTGCCGAGCGCCAACACGAAGCTCGATCTCGCCGAGGTGGCCGAGCCGATCCCCGGCCCGAGCACCGAGCACTTCGCGGCACTCGCCAAGCGGCACGCCCTGCACATCGTGCTGAGCATCTACGAACGGGAGGGCCATCTGATCTACAACACGGCCGTGCTCCTCGGGCCCGACGGCCGGCTCGTCGGCCGCTACCGCAAGGTCTGCCTGCCGCCGAAGGAGGCCGCCGGCGGCGTCTCTCCGGGCCATGAGTATCCCGTGTTCGACACGCCGCTGGGCCGCGTGGGGATGATGGTCTGCTACGACGGCTTCTTTCCCGAGGTGGCCCGCCAGCTCGCCGCCAACGGCGCCGAGGTGATCGCCTGGCCGGTGTGGGGCTGCAACCCGCTCCTGGCCCGCGCGCGGGCGGCCGAAAACCGCGTCTACGTCGTGTCGAGCACGTTCATGGACGAGAAGCACGGCTGGATGATCTCGGCCGTGTACGACCGCAACGGCACCCCGATCGCCAAGGGGGAGGAGTGGGGCACGGTGGCCGTGGCGGAGGTCGACCTGGCCCGCCCCTACCAGGGCCCGTTCAACCTCGGCGATTTCCGGGCGATGCTGCCACGGCACCGGCCCCCCGCCGCCGGCCAGTCCGATCAGCCGGCCCCGCGGCCCTGACCTGCGTCGCACACCGCCAGCGTGGTAAACTTTCGCGGATCCGTGCGGGCCGAGCCGCCCGTGTCCATCCGCCGCATGAGGGTCGTCGAGCCATGGCGAAACCGCCCATCATCTCCCGCCGGTCGCTGCTCCGCGGCGCCGGTGTGTCGGTCGCGCTGCCCTGGCTCGACATCATGGCCCGCGGGGCTGCGGCCGCGTCGACGGCCACGCCGCCCGTTCGCATGGGCTTCTTCTACGTGCCCAACGGCGTCCACATGGACGACTGGCGGCCGGCGGCCGAAGGCCCGCTCGCCGAACTGCCCCCGATCCTGCGGCCGCTCGAGGCCGTCGCGTCGCGGGT
>JBIJCD010000536.1:0-3657 GCA_044344895.1 Pirellulales bacterium
TTCGGGGCCGTAGTGCTCGGTCCCGATCGTGTAGACCCCAGCGCTCTCGAGCCCCGCCGCGAGCCCGGTCCTGACCCCGGCGAGAACCGCAGGCCTGATCCCCAGGTCCACGAAGACGGCCTCGTGCTCGAAGAAGAACGCGACCCAGTTCGAGAGACCGCCCCTCGACGTCAGCCCCGTCAGCATGAACTCGCGCGTCATCGGTCCCAGCATAGCCGAGCGGTACGTCCTGCGTTCGAGGCCCAGCGTTCGAGGCCCAGCGTTCGAGGCCCAGCGTTCGAGGCCCAGCGTTCGAGGCCCGGCGTTCGAGGCCCAGCGTTCGAGGCCCGGCGTTCGAGGCCCAGCGTTCGAGGCCCAGCGCTCGAGGCCCAGCGTTCGAGGCCCACGACGGCTCGCGAGAGGGCATGGTCTGCAGAGGGTCTCCGCCGCCGTCGCCCCGTCGACCACGACACGCGTTGGCGGCACGTCGATCGAGCGCGAGCGTCTTCACTCGTCGAGCGCCCGAGAGGGGCCTGCGGCCAGGCGAGTCGCCGGGCCGGCCTCGGGAGTGGCCGGCGCGAGCCCAGCCGAGCAGGCCTCGACGCGGAGGACCGAGCCACGATCGGCTCCGGCAAGCCGGAGTTTCCTCGAGCTCGACTCCCGGTTCACAGCTCGACCGACTTCGCGTCTGGAACGGCATGCTGGTTGCTGGCCCACGGTCGATGCGACACCGGAGTCTTCTGCTTCTCGTGGCCCTGTGGGCCGGTTGTGCGCCGCTCGGTGGCGAGCACGATCCGGCAGTGGAAGCGATGTTGGAGAAGCGCGGGATCGCGATCTCGCGATGCGCGGGGTGACCGTCGGTTTCTGGCGCTCGGTGGGGGCTGACGCGTAGGGCTCGGGGACCCTGAAGAAGGCGACGGCCCGGGTAGTCAGCCCCGAGCCGTCGGGCTGGCGTGCACCGTTGACGCGACGCACGCCGCGCTCGTCGTGTCGCACGAGGTGGTGCGCGCGTCCAGTTCGTCGGGGCCGGGGTCCTCGTGGACATCGTCGTTGCTCGGTGGTGCCTGCGGTGCGCGGGTGGGTTCCTCCTCTGTCGGTCGTGTGACCGACGCTTCAAGTACTGCTCGCGGCCTTGCTCGAGCGTGGCGCGGCGGCTCTCGCGACGGGCAGCGAGAGCGCGACACCAGGCGAGCGAGGAGGGGCGCCTCGATCATCGCGACCGGCAGCGGGCTCTTCGTGCTCGTCGCGTGACGGATACACATCGCGAGCCTCCGGCGGCACCGGCATCACCGACCTCGGCCGACACGAGCACGAGCACATCGCTCGCGTCGTCGTCGGTCCTGGAGGTCCACATCGATGTCGAGCCCCATCTGGATGAGCATCGAGCCGCGCGGTCCCGAGACGCGGCTGATGCTGAGCCTGCCCGGACAGAGGCCGGTGCTCCGCGCCCGCCTCTCGTCGTCTCCCTCGCACCCCCGAGCTCTGGTCCACTTGCTCGAGGCGCTCTCGCTCTGGCACGGGCGCCCCTTGCACGCTGTGCTCGATGCGGACGCGGAGGACGTGCGCCTCTACCCCGAGAAGTGGGCGGTGTTGCTCGGTGACGCGCCCGAGCTCGCGGTGCGCGTCGAGTGGGTCAGCGTCCCGGCCGTGCGCCGCATCAGGGATCGCTTCCTCGGCGAGCACCGCAGCGGTGAGAGCCTCCTCGCCTTCGCCGCCACGGGGGTGCGCCGGTGACCGTTCTACCCGAGGTCGAGGCAGAGAACCGAAGGCTCGTCCTGCGCGATGGCTGGAAGGTCGAGACCGCCGCGCGCCGCTTCGGCGTGCACCACACGGTCGTGCGCCGCGTGTTCACGACCGGCGACGAGGTGCGCCCGCGGGGCGGGACCCCGAGCATCCTCGAGCCCTTCAAGCCCTACCTCGTCGAGCGCCTCGCCCAGTACCCGGAGCTGACGGCGACGCGTCTGCTCATGGAGCTCAAGGACCGCGGCTACCCGGGCGGCCTCGCCGTCATCCGACGCTACGTCCGCAAGATCCGAGTCGCGCGCTCTCGCAAGGCGTACCTGCGGATCGAGACGGAGCCCGGCGAGCAGGCCCAGCTGGACTGGGGGAGCTTCGGGCAGCTGCGCGTCGGTGCCACGACGCGGCCGCTCTCGTGCTTCGCGATGGTGCTGAGCTGGTCACGCGCCATCTTCGTGGACTTCTCGCTGGACCAGCGCCTCGACACCTTCTTGCGGATGCACGAGCGTGCCTTCGAGTTCTTCGGGGGCATCCCGCAGAAGGCCCTCTACGACAACCTCAAGAGCGTGGTGCTGCACCACGTCGGCTCCGTCGTGCAGTTCAACCCGAGCTTCCTCGTCTTCGCGGGCCACCACCTCTTCGAGCCGCGAGCTGCACCCGTGCGCTACCCACAGGCCAAGGGGCGCGTCGAGAGCGCCATCAAGTACGTGCGCCACGCCTTCTTCTACGGGCGCACCTACCGGAGCCTCGAGGACCTGCGCGAGCAGGCCAGGCAGTGGTGCACCGAGACCGCGAATCAGCGCATCCACGCCACCACGCGCGAGCGACCCGCCGAGCGCCTGATCCTCGAGCGCACGCGCCTGCACGCCCTGCCCGAGCACCGCTTCGACACCGACCTCGTCATGCCCGAGGTCGTCGGCAAGGAAGCCCGCGTGGTGCTCGACACCAACAGCGACTCGGTCCCGCCGGGGCTCGTCGGCAAGAGCGTGCTCGTCCGCGCCGACGACACGAGCGTCCGCGTCGTCGATGGCGCCGAGGTCGTCGCCGAGCATCCGCGCTCTTGGGAGCGCCGTCGCGCCATCGAGAAGCCCGAGCATGTCCAAGAACTCCTCGACCGCAGGCCCGGCGCCAAGGGGCCTAAGAGCAAGGACCGCATCGCGGCCCTCTCCGAGGCGTGCCGCATCTACCTCCAGCAGATCTCGCGACGCCGCATCGACCTGCGCTCCGAGGTCGACAAGCTCGAGCGCCTCGTCGCGCGCTACAGCGAGGCGGAGGTGATCGCGGGTGTCGAGGCGGCGCTCGGGGCCCGCACCTTCGGCGCTCGCTATGTGCGCGCCCACATCGACCAGCGGCGCTTCGCCGCGGGCCTGGGCGAGCCGCCCGAGCCGGTCGTCACTGGCCGACGCGAGGCCGACGAGATGAGCGTCGAGCCGCACGACCTCGGAGGCTACGATGACCTCTTCTGATCGCGACACGCCGCTCTCGCCGGAGGTCGTCGCCTCCATGTCGCTCGCCGAGGCGCTCAGCCGCCTGGGCCTCGATCACGCGGCCAGCCTCCTCGAGGCCGCGCAACAGAAGGCGATCGCCCGCAACGAGTCGCCCATCTCGCTGCTCGATCACCTCGTGCGCGAGGAGCTGCGCAGCCAGCTCGAGAGGCGTGCCAAGGCTGCGCTCAAGCGCGCCGCCATCTTCCCGCTGACGACGATCGACACCTACGACTTCGGCTACCCCAAGCAGATCGAACGCGCGCTCGTCTCGCGGGCGGCCACGCTGGACTTCATCCGCGAGAAGGCGAACGTCGTCTTCGTGGGCCCCTCGGGCGTCGGCAAGACCCATCTGGCCAACGCCTTGGGCCAGCTCGCGTGCCTCAGGGGCTTCCGTGTCCGCTTCGTGCTCGCGGCCGACCTCGTCAACGAGCTCGTCGCGAGCCAGAGCCGCAAC
>JBIJCD010000392.1:0-3652 GCA_044344895.1 Pirellulales bacterium
GCCAGGTCCGCCTACCGGCTCGGATACAGCCGCCTGGTGGCCGAGGTGCCGGCGCGGCGGCAGCAGCCGCGCGCCGGCTGGTTCGACGAAGTGCTGTCGAACCTGGGCTCGACCGCGGGGCGGCCCCTGCGGCTCTTGCTGGTCAAGGATCTGCGGCTGTTTCGTCGGGACATCTCCCAGTGGTCGCAGTTCGTGATCTTCTTCGGGTTGTTGGGCCTGTATTTCCTCAACCTGCGGTCGTTCCACTACAACAACACTTATGCATCGATGATCAGCTTCCTGAATCTCGCGGTCGCCGGTCTGATCCTCTCCACGTTCACCACGCGGTTCATCTTCCCGATGATCAGCCTGGAGGGGCGCCGCTTCTGGATCCTCGGGCTGCTGCCGGTGCACCGCGACCAGATCGTGCTATCGAAGTTCGTGTTTTCGCTGATCGGCGGGCTGCCGGCCTGCTGCGGCCTGGTGCTGCTGAGCGACTCGATGCTCGGGATTCCGCGGACGCTGATCATCGTCCACGAGATCTGCTGCGTCGTGCTGTGTCTGGGGCTATCGGGGATCGCCGTCGGACTGGGGGCCAGGATGCCGGACCTGCGGGAATCGTCGCCGGCCAAGATCTCGTCGGGATTCGGCGGCACGCTGTGCCTCGTCGTCAGTTCGCTGTTCATCATGGCCGTGGTGGTCGTGGCGGCCCTGCCGACGCACGTCGCGCTGGCGGCCCAGGCCCTGAGCGGCCGGCCGGTCACGTCTGGTTTCATCGGGTGGCTGGGCGGACCGCAGGGCACCGCGGCGAGCCTGCTTCTGATCGGTGCCATCGGCATCGTGGGTACGTTTCTGCCCCTCGAACTCGGGCTGCGGGCCTTCCGGCGGCTGGAGCCCTGACGGACCACGTCCTCCAGGCACGCGCGACCACGGGCCCGCCCCCGCGTCCCGGAAAACAGGTGCTGCTGGGCAGGGCGGTTAGGGCTGCGGTCGTGGTGCGGTTTCCTTTTCGCGAGGATGTATTCGCGGGCTCAATCCATGACCAACCGTCTCGCCCCACACTCGGCCTGGAAACCCGCCGCACGGGTCGGTGCCGTCCAATATCTGAACACCCGGCCGCTCGTCCACGGTTTGGCGGCCCGCGGCGTGAGCGTGGTGTACGACCTGCCCAGCAGGCTGGCCGATAAATTGTCGGCGGGGCTGCTCGACGTCGCTCTGATTCCCTCGATCGAGTTGTTTCGTGGTAGCGGATACCGTGTCGTATCCGACGCCTGCATCGGCTGCCGCGGTCCCGTGATGAGCGTCAAATTGTTCTTCCGGACGCTGCCCGGCAGGGTGGGCAGGCTGGCCGTCGACGAGGGGTCGCGGACGAGCGGAACGCTGGCGCGGATCCTGCTCGCGGAGCGTCACGGAGTGAGCCCAATGATCGAACCGCTGCCGATCGGCGCCGGTCTCGACGACACGTCGGCGGACGCGGTCCTGCTGATCGGCGACCGGGCGATCGGCTCGCACCGTGGATCCTTCCAGCTGGTCTGGGATCTCGGCGACGAGTGGTGCCGCTGGACGGGCCTGCCATTCGTTTTCGCGGTCTGGGCGGCACGTTCGGGGGTCGACGCGAGCGGCGTCGAGCGACTGCTCACAGAGGCGCGGGATTCCGGCCGGGCGAACCTGGCGGCCATCGCTGCGGTGGAGGCGGCGCCGCACGGGCTCACCGTGCCGCAGTGCCTCGGCTATCTCCGCGACAACCTGCACTACGAACTTGGGCCAGCCGAGCGGGATGCCTTGGCGCTGTTCTACCGGCGGGCCGAGACGCTTGCGCTCGCGCCGGCGGGATTCGACGTCGCCGCGGCACTCGCGACCGGGGTATGATGCCGACGCGTGCGACAGGCACTGCCGCGGCTTGACTGACAGGCGTGGTGTTTCCATGGAAGCAGCGATCCGGCGGATTCTCGACGACACGGTGGCCGGCCGCCGGCTGCAGCCGGAAGACGCCGTGCGTCTCCTCGAATCGCGGGAACTGGCGGCGATCGGTCGGGCCGCCGATGCGGTGACGCGGCGGCTGCACCCGGAGCCGTTCCGCACGTACAACATCGATCGCAACGTCAACTACACCAACGTCTGCACCGCGGTGTGCGATTTCTGCGCCTTCTACCGGCCGCCGAAGCACGCCGAGGGCTACGTGCTCGAACGGGGCGTGCTCCTGGACAAGGTCGCAGAGACCGTCGCCCTGGGCGGCGACCAGATCCTGCTCCAGGGCGGCCTCCACCCCACGCTCCCGCTGGAGTGGTACGAGGAGATGCTGCGGGACATCAAGGATCGGTTCCCGCAGGTGAACGTGCACGGCTTCTCGCCTCCCGAGATCCATCACCTGACCAAGGTCTCGAAGCGGCCGCTGCGGGAAGTGCTCGAACGGTTGGCCCGCGCCGGCCTGGGATCGCTGCCCGGCGGCGGCGGCGAGATCCTCGTCGACAGAGTGCGGCGGGCCATGACCCGCGGCAAGGTGCTCACAGACGACTGGCTGGAGGTCCACCGCCAGTGGCATGCGCTCGGCGGCCGAAGCACGGCAACGATGATGTACGGCCACATCGAGACGCTCGCCGAGCGGGTGGAGCACCTTGAGCGGCTGCGCGAGCTCCAGGATGAGACTGGTGGGCTGACCGCGTTCATCTGCTGGTCGTTCCAGCCGGACAACACCGAGATGGCAGACATCCCGGCGGCCGGCCCGTTCGAATACTTGAAGACGCAAGCGGTCGCCCGGCTGTATCTCGACAACGTGGCGAACATCCAGTCGAGCTGGGTGACGCAGGGTCGCGACATCGGCCAGCTCGCCCTGCTGTTCGGCGCCAACGACATGGGCAGCCTGATGATCGAGGAGAACGTGGTGAGCGCCGCGGGCACGGTGCATCACCTCACGCTCGAGCAGATGCGGTCGGCCATCGCGGAGCTGGGGTGGATTCCGCGGCGTCGCAACGTGTTTTATGAGCTGTTCGAGGAGCAGGAGTGCGTCTCACCGGTCGATCCTGCGAGGGAAAAAGCCCGGTCAGTGCGACTGCCGGTTGCGGCAACGGCACCGTGAACGACATCCGCTCCCGCGTGACGCGGATCACGCTGCGGGCCCGGCATGTGCTGCCGATGGCGACCGACCCGATCGAGAATGGCTGGGTGCGGATCGACCAGGGGCGAATCGCCGGCGTGGGGAGCCGTCCGCCGACTGGGCCAGTGATCGACCTTGGCGATGCCCTCATCCTGCCCGGGCTGGTGAACGCCCACACTCACCTGGAGTTCTCAGACCTCGACACCCCGGTGCCGGTCGACGGAGGCCTGCCAGCCTGGATCGAGCGAGTGGTCGCCATCCGGCGCAGCCGCGGGCCGACGCTGGCGGAGACACCAAGGCTGGCTACGGCGGTGGCCAGCGGCCTCCGGGAGTCTGCGGCAGCCGGCGTCACGGCGGTGGGCGACATCGTCACAGCGGTACCGCCACAGGCCGTGGGGCCCGGGCCACGGGTCCGGGCATTCCGCGAGGCGTTGGGACTCTCGGCGGCCGCCATGGCCGACGCTGCCGCTGCGGTGTCACGCGACCTTGGCCCCATGTCCGCGGCGGGGGGGAGCGCCGGGATCTCGCCGCACGCTCCCTACACCGTGGGGCTGCCGCTGGGACGCATGCTTATCGGCG
>JBIJCD010000393.1:0-3644 GCA_044344895.1 Pirellulales bacterium
GATCGCCTGCATGTCGGTGACCTCTCGCTGGACAGCCCCCACAGCCGCCGCCCACACCGCCTCCATCAGGGCCATCGCCCGATCCGGGGTCTGGGCCATCGAGTTTTCCAGCTGCCAGTGGGCGTGCGTGGGGAACCCCAGCAGCTGTGCCCGGCGGGCCCGCAGCCGGATGATTTCCGCGATGGTGGCGTTGTTGTCGGTGGCACCGCCGCCGTCGCCGCGGCTCACGAACATCCGCCACACCTTCTCACGCAGGTCGCGGCGGTCGGCGTATGCCAGGAACGGCTCCACGCTCGAGCGGGTGTTCTGGATCGCCCACCTCCCGGCCTGCCCTCGGGCGGTGGCGGCGGCCGCCGCCGCGGCCTGGAACGGCTCGGGCAGTCCCGCCAGCCCGGCCGCGTCGTCGATGAGCACGTAGCCCTCGTTCTCGTCCTTCAGCACGTTCTGAGAAAACGCCGTCGACAGCGCCGCCAGCCGCTGGTTGATCTGCGACACTTCCGCCTTCGCCGCCTCATCGAGCCCGGCGCCACCCCGGAGAAATTCGCCATGCACGTGCCAGCAGAGCCGCTGCTGCTCCGGCGAGAGCCCGGCCGCGTCCCGGCCGTCGTGCACGGCCTTGATCCGCTCGAACAGCGGCCGGTTCTGAACGATGCGGTCGCTGAAGGCGGCGAGCTTCGGAGCCATCTGGCGTTCGACTGCCTGCACAGCGTCGTCCGACAGGCAGCCCCCGTAGATGCCGTAGATCGTCGCCGCCCGGTCGAAGCCCAGCCCGGCACGCTCCAGCGGCGCGATGGTGTTGTCAAAGGTCGGGGCCGCGGGGTTCGACGCGATCGCGTCGAGGGCGGCCAGCTGCCCGGCCATCGCGGCCTCGAGCGCCGGCGCCAGATCGGCCACGCTCACCCGGTCGAAGGGCGGCACGCCGCCGTAAGGTCCGGTCCAGGGAGCGACGAGCGGGCTCATGGCTGCGGGAGCGGGCATGTCGGCGGCTCGGCTCAGCGGCGGCAGGGCCAGCAGGCACATCGCGATGGGCCAGCGGACTCGACGCACCGGGCTCGACTCCGGGAGACGTGGGGATGAACGCCGGTAGCCGGCGGGCGATCAATCCCGCCGCGGCCGCGCCAGCATACTCGTTTCCAGGTCGGGCGGCCCGTGATCCCTGCCCGCCGCGCCGCGGGCAGCGACGCTACGGGCACCAATCGAAGGGGAGCACGTGCCCATATCCCACCGGCACGAGCCTGCCGTCGTGCCAGCGCCAGCTGTTGCCGCCAAGATGGGTGACGCCGCTGCGGCGGTCACCGTGCCATTCCCACCGCTGGCCGGTTTCGAGATCATAGATCTGGCCGACGTCCGACACTCCCTGGATCTTCCAGGTGCCGTCGGGCTGCAGCTTCACCGCGGCCCGCGCCCCCTGCACGACGGAGAGTCGGGCGAGATCGGGGGCCTGGGCCTCGAGCGTCCGCGTCCGCTCTTCCTTGCTCGCGGTGAGGTCGAACAGCGCGGTCGGCTGCACCGACCCGGGCCCCATCGCGTAAGCGAGCTTCTTGTCGGCCGTCGCCTTGCTCCACACCCAGCGGTTGAGCGAAGGACTGTAGCGGTGGTAGACGTGGTCGGGCTTGAGCGCCTTGGCGTCGATCGGCTCGAATTTTCCAAGCAGTGGATCGCAGCGGTAGATCTTCCCCGGATCCAGCCGGGGCTTTTCGGCCTTCTTCACGCCCTCGGCCACGTCCCCGTTCCTCGCCGGCGGAAGCGGCTCGACGGCAGCCGTCGGCGGCGCGATCACGATGATCGACAGCAGCAGGAAGGGGATGCAGGGAACGCGACGGCGGGACTGGACGGGGCGGTTCATGCTGTGCTCGATGAGGTGGCGGGGCGATCGGACCGCGCCGGGCGCTGCTTCCGGCGACGAAGCCAAGCGTAGTTCGCGGTCCTGCCACCCGCCATCGGCCGCGGAAGCGGCGTTTCAAGGCAGTTCATGGCCGCTTTGCACGGCTCACCCGGGTCCACCGCCACCCCAAGGCACGTGCCGATTCCAGCCACCAGCTGCCGCCGTGCCGGTCAGGGATTGGTAAGGTTCGGACTCCAGAGCGTCTGCTTCACCTCGGGGACCTCGCCCGAGGCGGGCAGCGTGCTGCGGACTGCATCCCGCAGCTGTCTGGAGAGGTCGTCCACGATGGTGGCGTGGGCGGGCACCGCGGCCAGGTTCGTCAGCTCGCGGGGATCGGCGTCATGGTCGTAGAGCTCGCGGCCCTCACGCCCCTCGTCCCACTCGGTGTACCGAAACCGCGACGTGCGAAGGGAGTAGCCGAAATACCGCTTCGGCGCCGACGCACCGGCGTCCGACGCGGGGGAGACGCGGCCGAGGTTGCTGCCCCGCACCACCTGCGTGACCGCCCAGCCCCGCCCGGCGAGGCCCGGGTCGGCGAGGATGGCCGCGAGGTTCTGCCCCTGGACGTTGGCCGGCGGCGCGAGCCCGCACAGGGCCGCCAGCGTCGGGAAGATGTCGACCAGCGACACGGGCGTCTTCGCCACCCCTCCCGCCACGCATCGTCCTGGGGCCACGACCACCAGCGGCACGCGTGCGCTCTCCTCGAAGAGGCTCATCTTCTGATAGAGGCCGTGCTCTCCCATGTGGTAGCCATGGTCGCTCGTGAGGACGACGATCGTGTCGTCGGCCAGCCCCTGCTTCTCGAGGGCGCCGAGCACGTGGCCCACCTGGGCGTCCATGAAGCTGATGCTGGCGCAGTACGCCTGTCGGGCCTGCCGCCGCTGGCCGTCGGTCATCCGGGGCTGCTCGGCCTTCTGGCTCAGCAGCGCCGCCCTGGGGATGTCGGCGAGATCCTGCTCGACGTCCTCGACAAGCGGCATGGCGGCCTCCGGGTACATGTCGAAGTAGGGCGACTGCGGGGCCACGTAGGGCGTGTGGGGACGGAAGAAGCCCACCGCGAGAAAGAACGGCCGCGACCGGTCGCGGCCGCACCGCTCCAGGACCCAGGCGGCGTCGGCCGCCATCAGGCCGTCGGTGTGCTCGCGGTCGCTGTGAGGCGAGGCATGCCAGCTGAGCGTCCCGCCGAACTGGCCCGGCTGCAGCGAGACGATCCGCGGCTCCTCCTCGAGCCGGTCGACACCGGCGGGGTTGAGCTCCAGCTCCCACGAGCCGGGGTCATCGTGGCCGTTCGTGCCCACCGACATCGGCACGTTGTAGTGGTAGAGCTTGCCGATCCGGCCGACAAAGTAGCCTGCCTGCCGGAAGGCCTGCGGCATGCTCACCTGCGAGGGGATCGACTGCCGGAAGATCTGCGCGTTGGCGTGGATGCCCGTCGCGTTGGGGTAGAGCCCCGTGAGGAACGAGTTGCGGCTGGGGCCGCACAGCGGAAACGCGCAGTAGGCACGCTCGAAGCGGACTCCCCGGGCCGCGAGCCGGTCGATGTTCGGCGTGCGGACCAGCGGATCGCCGTAGCAGCCAAGGAAGCAGTTGAGGTCGTCGGCGACGATGAAGAGCACGTTGGGACGCGGGCCGGCCGCCACCGCGGTTCCCACCGCGGCCGCCTGGATGAGCATGCAGACCACGATCAGCGCACGCATGAGACCTCCGCGTGTACGACGTCCCTCCGAGATGGCCGCGGGGCCCACCCGCCGCGACCCCG
>JBIJCD010000046.1:0-13357 GCA_044344895.1 Pirellulales bacterium
GTTGGCGACGCCGTTCGACGTCATGCTGCTCGACGACCTGCTCCCCTCAGAGCCCGTGGCGGCCGGATCGACCTGGGAGGTTCCCGCCGACCTGACGGCCGGATTGCTGGCGATCGACACCGTGGAGTCGGGGAGCATCGAGGCTCGGCTTGAGACCGTGGCCGCAGGGGCGGCACGGGTGTCGCTCTCCGGCACGGTGGAGGGCGGGATCGACGGCGTGCCCACCCGCGTCGAGGTCTCAGGCAGTTTCTCGGCGCCGGTCCGACCCGTCCGGGATGGGGCTGAAGAGACGCCTGCGCTGGAGATCGCCGGCGCGCCCGCCGCCGCTGAGCCGACACAGCGTCACGAACTGCACGGCCGAGTCGAACAGCTCTCGGTGGTGATCCGCGAGCGGCGGCAGGCCGGGCACGTCGCGCCCGGATTCGAAGTCGAGGCACGGCTGGCGATCGCGAGAACAGCGAGCCGTCCCCTGGCCCCGAGCGAGGCCGCGGCCATCGGTCCGCCGGCTGCGGAGGGCGTCGATCAACCGGCAGCGGCCGCCGTGGTGCCGCGGCGGCAGGGCGACGGCGGGCCCGGCCGGATCTGGTATCGGGCCGTGGATGGTCGCTTCGATCTCGTCCGGGATGTCCGCTGGAGGATCGTGGAGGACGGGCCGTCGGGCCTCGTGATGCGGCTGCTCGACCGCGGGGCGCTCGTCGGGCAGTGCTCCATCGTCGCGTCGATGGCGGCGGAAACCGAACCACCGTCGACCGCCGACGTGCAGCGTGACATCGAGCGGTCGCTGGCCGGCCAGGTGCTGCGGATCGACGAGGCCGCCGCCGAGGATCGGGCGGACGGGATGCGGCTCGTGCGGGTGGCTTCGTCGGGCACGGCCGAAGGGCTGCCCTTCACCTGGATCCATTACGTAGCCGTGGCGCCGCACGGCGTCCGGATCGACATGGCCTTCATGGTGCAGGAATCGATGCGCGACCGGTTCGCCGCGGCCGACCGTGAACTGGTCGCCGCCCTGACGGCGGCCACCGGTTCGGGCAACGCGGCACGTCCGGCGGGTGAACCCGCGAATCCGGACGGTCCCGCAGAGGTGCGCGAGGCGCGGGTGCCCGAGCCACCGGCGGATGCACCGCCACGGTGAGCTGCCGGCACGCGGGCGGGCGGAACCGGCCCTCCGATCGCCGCGGCCGCGAACTGCCGTTTCGGCCGTTTTTCAAAGGCCTGTTGACGCTCCCCCCCGCTCCTTGGGATAGTCTGGACTTCCCCGGAAAAGGCCGGCGAACGAACGGTTCGCCGGACCGGTGCCCGGGACGTCGGCAGGAACCGTCGCCGCACGCCGTCCGCGGGTGCGTGGCGGACGCAGTCGCCGTTCCTGCCGAATCGCGGGCCCTGCCCGCCCCGAGTCCTGGAGGCGCGAGCCATCGAGAAGCAGCATCGCATCAACGAGCAGATCCGCATCACGCCCGTGCGCGTGATCGGCGCCGAGGGCGATCAGCTCGGGATCATCCCGACCGAGGAGGCTCTCAGCCGGGCCCGTGAGGCCGGCCTCGATCTCGTCGAGGTCGCTCCCAACGAAAAGCCGCCGGTCTGCCGGATCATGGACTTCGGCAAGTTCAAGTACCAGCAGAAGAAGAAACTCCACCGCACGCACGTCCACCACGCCAAGATCAAGGAGATCCGCCTTCGGCCCAAGACGGGCGAGCACGACATCGACTTCAAGGTGAATCAGGCCAAGGGATTTCTCCAGCACAAGGACAAGGTCATCGTGTCGGTCGTGTTCCGGGGCCGGGAACTGGCGCACATCGACGAAGGGCAGCGGGTGATGAAGGCGATCATCGAACAGCTCGATCCGGTCGGCAAGGTCGAGGCTCCTCCGCAGCAGATGGGCCGCAGGCTCGTCTGCACGCTGACTCCCAAGTAGTGATGCCCACCGGATACACCGCCAGCCTGACACCCACGGCCGACACCCCAGCCTGACATCCGAGTGACGACCGCGGGCGACAGTCGCGACAGCGTCGCTCCCCGCCGAACCAGATCCGCACTTCCTCCCACCCACCCTTTTTTCTTCCCGTCGATCGGAGCCAGCAGCCATGCCGAAGCAAAAGACCCACAAGGGCGTCAAGAAGCGTTTCCGCGTCACCGCCCGGGGCAAGGTCAAGCACCGGCGTGCCGGCACGAGCCACCTCCAGGTGCGGCTGACCAGCAAACGGAAGCGGAACCTGCGTGGCACCGACGTGCTGGCAAAGCCCGAGACCGCGAAGATCGTCGAGATGCTCGGCCGCTACAGCTACTGACGCGGCCGGCCCCGTCCGCGGCGGGGCCTCGGGCCTTGAAATTCGCCGTGCACCAGCGACACTGGTCGTTTCCCCAGGCAGATCACCATCATGCGCACCAAAAACGTCGTCCCCCGCCTCCGGGCCAAGAAGCGTCTCTTCAAGCGGGTGAAGGGCTCCGTCGGCGGCCGGCGCCGGCTCCTGCGGACAGCCAAGGAATCGATCATCCGCGCCGGCGTCTACGCGCGGCGCGACCGCCGTCGCAAGAAGCGGGACTTCCGCCGGCTGTGGATCGTGCGGATCAACGCCGCCTGCCGTGAGCGCGGGCTGCGCTACAGCCAATTCATCGCCGGCCTGGAGAAGATGGGCTGCGAACTCGACCGCCGCACGCTCGCCGAGATGGCGGTGGTGGATCCCACCGGCTTCGACGCCGTCGTCGCCGCCGCCCGCAAGGCGCTGGGGTTGCCGGAGCCGGCTGCGGTCGCGTAGTCCCGTGGCCGTGTCCCAGGGCGCAGAATCCGCCGGCTCGCTCGCGGCCTTCCTCGCCGAACTGGCCGGTTTTCGCGAGGCGGCGGAGGCGATGCTCGGCGGCGCCGGTGACGAGGCTGCGCTGGAGCAGGCCCGCATCGATTTTCTCGGTGCCAGGAGCGGCCGGCTCAAGGCGGTGCAGAAACTCCTGTCGGGGCTGGCGGCCGCCGACCGGCCCGCGGCCGGCCGACACTTCAACGAGGCGAAGGAGGCCGTCACCGCGCTGTTCGCAGCGGCGCAGCAGCGGCTGGCGGGAGGCGAGGCCGCACTGGGCGGCGCGGCCGTCGACGTCACGCTGCCGGGCGATCCCGTAAGGCTCGGCCACGTCCATCCGATCACGCAGACGATCCGCCAGGTCCAGGAGATCATGGCGCGCCTCGGCTTCGAGAGTGTCGACGGCCCCGAAGTCGAGGATCAGTGGCACAACTTCGAGGCGCTCGCCATTCCGGCCGCGCATCCGGCCCGCGATCCGCTCGACAATTTCTACCTCGCGGTCGCCCGCGGGGCCGACCCGCTCCTGCTGCGGTCGCAAACGAGCACCGTGCAGATCCGGGTGATGGAGAATCGCCGGCCCCCGCTGCGGATCGTGTCGCTGGGCCGCGTCTACCGGCCCGACACGGCTGACGCCACCCACTACCCGATGTTCCATCAGGTGGAGGGCCTCCTCGTGGAGCGGGGCACGACGATGGCGCACCTCAAGAGCGTGCTCCGCCAACTGGCCTCGAGCTTCCTGGGCGGGGATGTTCGCGTGCGGTTTCGGCCGTCGTTCTTCCCGTTCACGGAGCCGAGCGTGGAGTTCGACATGGAATGGGGCGGCAGGTGGATCGAAATGGGCGGCGCGGGCATGGTCGACCCGGCGGTGCTGGAGGCCGTGGGCTACGATCCCGGCGCCGTGTCGGGCTTCGCCTTCGGACTCGGTGTGGAGCGGATCGCCGCCCGCCGCTACGGCGTGGCGGACATCCGCGACTTCTACCGCAACGACGTGCGGTTCCTCCGGCAGTTCTGACCCGCGGCGCCCCAGCGACGGAAACCAGACGTCATGATCATCTCCACGCAATGGCTGGCCGACTACGTCAGCGTGCCGGCGTCGGCCGCGGAACTCGCCGAGCGGCTGATGCTGGCCGGGTTGAACCACGAATCGACGCGGGCCGTGGGAGACGACACGGCGATCGAGATCGAGGTCACGAGCAATCGCCCCGACTGCCTCGGGCACATCGGGGTGGCCCGCGAGGCCGCGGTGCTCTTCGCGAGGCCGCTGCACGTGCCCGACCCGCATCCGCCCGAGGGAGCGCCGGCCGCGACGGTCGCCGTCGAGATCGAGGCCGGCGACATCTGCCCCTGCTACACCGCCCGGGTCATCCGCGGCGTACGGGTGGGGCCGAGCCCGCGCTGGCTCGTCGAGCGGCTGGCCACGGTGGGCGTGGCGAGCGTCAACAACGTGGTCGACGTCACCAACTACGTGATGCTCGAATGCGGCCAGCCGCTGCACGCCTTCGATCTCGCGAGAATCTCCGGAGGGCGGATCGTCGTCCGCCGCGCCCGTGCCGGCGAGATGTTCACCGCGATCAACCACAAAACCTACCCGCTCACCGAGGCGATGTGCGTGATCGCCGACGCCCGGGAGCCGGTAGCGCTGGCGGGCGTGATGGGGGGCGCCGGCACCGAGATCACGCAGGCCACCACCGACATCCTGCTGGAGTCGGCGCAGTTCGCGCCGCTGCCGGTGCGGGCCGCCGCCCGCGGGCTGGTGCTGGCGAGCGGGTCGTCGTATCGGTTCGAGCGGGGCCCCGATCCGGCGGCGGTCGACTGGGCCAGCCGCCGCGCCGCGGCCCTGATCATCGAGATCGCGGGCGGCCGGGCCGACAGCGGCTGCGTCACGGCGGGAAGGCTGGCCTCGACCCCGGCGACCATCGACCTGCGGCACGACCGCGCGGCTGAGGTGCTCGGCATCGAAATTCCCTTCGAGCGGCAGCGGGCCATCCTCGCGGCCCTGGGATTCGTCGCGGAAGCGGTCGACGCGGCCCGGTCCCGCTGGCGGGCGCCGACGTGGCGGCGCGACTGCTGGCGGGAGATCGACCTCGTCGAGGAGATCGGGCGCATCGAGGGCTACGACGCGGTGCCGGAGGACGCGGCGATCGCCGCGCGGCCGACGCCTGAGACGGCCCGTGAGCGGACGGTGCGTCGCGCGGCCGACGTCCTCGTCGCCGCGGGCTTCTGCGAGGCGATGACCCGCAGCGTCGTGGGGGAGGCGTTCGAGGCGACGGCCAGCCCGTGGGGCGAGGCGGCACCGCTGGTCTGTGCGCCGCCGTTGGTCCGCGGCGCCGACCGGCTGCGGAGGACGCTCGTGCCGAGCCTCCTGGAGGCCCGGGCCGGCAACGTGGCCGTCGGCGCCCCTCGCGCGGACCTCTTCGAGGTCGCCCGCGGCTACCTCGCCCGCCCAGCCGGTGCCACCCCGGCGACGCCCGTCGACGAGCCGCTGCTCGCGGCGTTCGTGATGGAGGGGGCCTTCTTCGCCGCCAAGGGGCTGGCCACGGCGGTGCTCGAACGGCTCGGACTGCCGGCGGGGGCCGCGGACGCCGTGTCGTTCCGGCCTCTGGCGCTCGATCTGTTCGCGGTCGGCCGGGCGGCCGAGATCGTGCTGCACCGCCAGGGGATGGCGGCGGAGCGGGTCGGGGTCGTGGGCGAGATCGCGCCGGCGACGCTGGCGCGGTTCGGGCTCAAGGAGCCGCTCGTCGCCGCCGAACTCAGGCTCGACCGGCTTGAATTCGCCGCCGACCTCGAGCGACCCAGGCGGCGGCCCAGCGACTTTCCGGCGATCGAGCGGGACGTCAACCTCGTCGTCGCGGAGTCCGTGCCGTGGGGCGACGTCGCCTCGGCCATCCAGTCGGCCGCCGGCGAACTGCTCGACGAGTGCCGGCTCGTGCAGGTGTGGACCGATGCCGAGCGGCTCGGCGCCGGCAAGAAAAGCTTCGTGGTGTCGCTGCGTCTGCGGAGCGACCGCGGGACGCTGTCCGGAGACGAGGCCAACCGCGCCGTCGCGGATGTCGTGGCCGCGTGCGGTCGGGCCTGCAGCGCGGTCCTGCGGGCCTGACGCGGTGCGTCCGGCTACCGGTCGGCGTACACCCGCGTGATCTCCTCCTTGGTGATCGGCGCGGGATGGTCGTCGCTGGCCAGTTGCACCTGCACCCGCTGGTCGCCCTCGCGGCGGCCACGGACACGGATGCGGTAGACCGCCTCCTCCGAGGGCGCCAGTTTCGCCAACGGCTCGAATACGAACGTCAGGTTTTCCACCCGATGGGCCGCGGGCCCCTTCGCGTCCACGGGCTCGAGGTCGCCCAGCAGCGTGGCCGCGAGCCGCACGCCGCTGGCCGCCTTCGTGCCCTGGTTGCCGACGCGGACGATGTATTCGGTGGGGCCGCCCACCTCGATCGGGTCCTCGCTGTCGGTGACCTCGAAGAACAGGGCGGCGACTCCCTCGACCTCGACGGTGTGGGCCGTCTGGGCGGAGAGCCCGTCTGTGCTCCGCGCCGCCGCCACGATCTTCTGCGGACCGAGGTCGACCGGCATCACCACGACCTCGACGGTGCCGACCTCACCCGGCGGCAGCTCCTCGAGGTTCCAGAGCACGCGGTGCGACCGCTCCTCGTACCAGCCCGCGTGGTTCGCGCGGACGAACTTCATGCCCGGCGGCAGCTGGGTGGCCAGTTCGATCGACCTGGCCGGCGCCGTGCCCGCGTTGACCATCGAGAGCACGCAGGTGGCCGGTCGCTGCAGGTAGCGGCGGGACGGCATCTCGGCCGTCAGTTCGAGCGTGGGTGCCGTGATCTCGATCCGCACCGGCTGCTCCACCTCGATGCGGCCGTCGGCCCGCGCGATGAACCGCGCCTGATGGACGCCCGGCCCCGTCGAAGTCATGGAGAGGTCGATCGTCCGCGATTCACCCGGCCGCAGCTGGCCGACGTCGAACTCCAGCTCGCGTCCCGCGCGATGGCTCACGCCGTCGGGCAGGAATCCCTCCAGCACGACGCCGGTGGCGACGCCGGTGCCGGGGTTGCTGAGTTTGAGCGAAAGCTGCACATCGCCGCCGATCCGCACCGGCTTGGTTTCGGTCGACTCGAGCCGCAGGTCGGGTTTCGTCGCTCGCGACCGAGCGGAGGCCTCGGTGCGAAAGCTGACGCTGGCCACGCTGCCGAGCTCGCCTTCGATCTGCGGCATCACTTCGATGCCGACGCGGGCCTCGCCGCCCGGCATGAGCGGGCCGAGCTGCCAGAGCAGTTCCGACGGGGAGGCGCTGGGGCCGATCGGGTTGGCAGGAGGCGTCGTCGCGATCAGCGTCGTGCCATACGGCACGGCGTCGCGGAGGGTGACGTCCTGGGCCGGCGCGTTGCCGACGTTGCGGACGACGATCTCGTACCGGGCCGGCTTGCCGACCTGGATTTCGCGCGGGCCGCGCTTCTCCACCGCCAGCTGCGGCGTCTGCACGCCCTCGAGCTGCATCGGCCCCGGCCGACCCTGACCCGAACCGCTGCCGGAGAGCGGTCCGCCCGGCATTCCCTGGGGGGCCGCCGCCGTCCCTGGATTCTGGCTGCGGGCGAACGGGCCACCGTCGCCGCGATCGGCTGCCGGTGCTGACGGCGGTGGGCCGATCGGCACCGCAGTGATGAACGGGTTGCCCGCGGCAGCGACCGCGGCCGGTGCGGCAGAGAGCCGCGGCTGCGCCGGCTGGCCGGCGGAAGTGGCCGGCGGTGGAAACGGTGCGGGGGCGGCCGGTGGCACGGCGAATGCGGCGGCCGCGGGCGGCTGTGGCGCGGCGGCGGGCATGGGCGGCAGATCGACCGACCGCTGACTGGAAAATGCGTTTGGCACCGGCGGCGACGGCACAGCGTCCGGAACCGTCCGGGTGGACTCGGGCGGACTCGGCGCCGCCGGGGGCTCGGCATTCCGAGTCGGCGGCGGCAGCGGGTCTGTGTCCAGAGGAGGTTCTGCGGCGGCAGGTTCGCGCTCCGTTGATGCAGCGGCCGGAGCAGCGTCCGCGGAGAGCCGGGAGGGCTCTTGTTCGCCCGTGTTCGCGGTCGGTGTCGCGGCTGGACCGCCGTCCGCCGTCCGCTCGCCCAGCTGTGCGGCGGGCGCCTGGTGGTCGGGGCCTTCCTGTTCGTCGGCGAGGGGCGCCGGAGGGTCGGCTGGGTCACCGGCCAAGGGTGCCGGGATGCCGCCCGGGGGGATGTCGTCCGCGACCGACTCCGGCGGCGTCGGCGGTTCGCGCACGTCGGCCGAGGCCGAGGCCAGCCTCACCCGTTCGTCGCCAGTGCCGGGAAATCGTCCGGGCGCGGAGAACCGCGACAGCTTCCGACCTGTTTCATCGACGGGCGGCTCGTCCGCCGGGGCCTCGAGCGCCGCGGGCCGCGCCGGGTAGCGGTCGTTGCCAGCGGGGTCGGGGAGTGCCGCCGGCTGCGATCGCCAGCCGGGTTCCCCTGCCGCCCGCGGGTGCTCGCCGCCGTTGGCTTCGGGAAACCGGCCCGGCTCCACCGCCTGGAGGCCGGGATCGACGCCCGCGGTCGCCGGTGCGACATGCACCTCGGGCACGGCGGCCGTGCGATCAGCGGAGGATCGGCCGATGCCCAGCGCCATGACGAGCCCGAAGCCGGTGCCGGCGCACACGAGCGCCCCGAGCACGAGAGGAAACGAGGACTGGCGCGGCGGGACGACGAGGTCCTGCCGCGAAGGGCGTTCGGTCTCGGCCATCGGTGATTTCCCCGGGGTGGTGGAGCGGGGAAATACCAGACTCGGCGAACCGCGAGAAAGCCCATTTACAGGGGCGCGACAGTTCAGGAAGCTCCGAGAAGCTGGCGAAGATGGAAGTGGAACTTGCCCAGCTTGCCCCCGTAGTTTCCCGCCGAAACGGCGACGATCCCGGGACCTGCGGCCGCTCGGATGCCGGTGGCCATCGCAGTGGCTACCGCGGCCTCGTCGACGCCGTCGATGACGATTTCCAGGGCGCACGTGCCGCCGTCGACGAGGCTGGTCTCGACGCGGCCAGCCAGCGACGGACAGAACGCCTCGTTCGTCGACGCCCGGAGGCTCTCGTACCGTGAGCCCACCTTGCTGCCCGACCGGACGACGCCCCCGGGAAAGGGCGTGATCGTTCCCGGAACCGCCGCGATGGCGGCCACCGCCAGCCGGGCGGCCTCGAGGCTGGCCTCGAGGGACCGGCCCTGCAGGATGAAGTTGCCGCCACCTACGCCCTTGTCGACGCCCACCGATTCCTCGACCAGGAACTCACCGTCCATCACTGGCACCCGCCAGTACCGGCGTCCGTCCAGCACCTTCGTCTTCTCGAATCCGTCGCCGAAGTACCGCACGTGGGCCCCCAGCGGGCTGCGGTGTGCCGCGTTCGGCAAGCCGTCGAACACGCTCGCGGTCGGGCAGGTGAGCAGGCACTGCGCCGTGCGGTTGGCCACCGCTCGGCCGACGCTCTCCGCGTTGAACCCGCAGGCCAGGATCGCCACGCCGGGCCGGCCGTCGGGAGTGTCGGACGGCGGCAGGCACCGCTCGATGCCGACCTCGGCGTCGCAGCCGATCACGCTCGTGCCGTAGCCGCAGGCAGCGCGGGTCGCGGCATCGAGCCAGTGCCCGTCGTGTGCCGTGACGACGAGTCGGGCGAACCAGACGCGGAACGCCTCGGCGAAGGTGTCGACGATCTGTGTCGATCCGATGAGCATGCCGGCCTCGTGCCGTGGGGCGGACGCGGCCCCCCCGGACATTTCAGGGTTCTCTCCCCGCGCGGGTTTCGCATATCCTACCCGCTGTCGCGCGCCGCCCTCCACGGCCGGTCCTGTGGGCCGCCGGAATCGCGCTCGAGCGACCGCTGCAGACGCACCGGTTTGCGGATTTTCACCCATCACGTTTCCAGCAGCCCACGAGGACGCAGCCGATGGCCGCTCACAACCTTCCTCCCATCCAGTTCGCGGCCCGCATTGCCGGTATCGTGCTGGTGCTCGTCGCCATGTGCGGCGGTATCGGTCGCGCCGCCGACGGCATCGAGTCGAGCGGCGTCGCGATGATCCCGCACGACGCCGCCTTCGTGTCGTCCACGCTGCGGCTGCGGGAACAGTGGCAGCGTTTCGCGAAGAGCAACGCCTACGCCGCGCTCCGCAAGCTGCCGGCCGTGTCACGCGGCCTCGATTCTCTCGAGGAGCAGAAGCTGCAGCCCGGCAGCCCGCTGTCGATGCTGGCGACGTTCATGGAGCTGCCGGAGAACGTGCAGGCGCTCGAACTGCTCGACGACATGGTCGCGACCGACACGTTCGTCTACGGCGAGCCGTCGTGCGTGGCCTTCATGCAGCTGGTGAAGAAGATCCAGCAGGCCCAAAACGCCGCCGGCATGCTGCGGCTGGCCAGCGGCGACGCTTCGGTGGGAGGATTCGACGTTGATCTCCTCGACGGGATCGAGCTGGAGGAGATGGAGGACGATGACGACAAGGGTGCGGCCGGCCGCCGGCCGATCCCGGTGCGGCCCGTCAGGTTTCAGGTGGCGGAGGCGGAGGAGCAGATCTCAGCCGACGAGCTGACCACGCGGCTGATCGTCAAGACGCTCAACGAGAACCTCGACCTGATCGTGGTGCCGGACGTGGTGTGGGGATTCAAGACGACCAAGCTCGACGCCGGCAAGTCGCAGCTCAAACGGATCGAAGTCCTCGTCAAGCTCATCACACAGGCCAACCCGGCGCTCGCCGACTCGCTCCAGCGGCGCAAGGTGGCGGGCGGCGAGCTGGTCACCTTCACGCTCGACGTCGACCCGCGGCTGCTGCGGGAGGCCGCGACGGGGCTGGAGGACTACGAGCAGGATTTGGAGAAGGTATTCGAGAAAGTGGGGGCCCTGCAGGTCGTGATCGCCCTGGGCATCATCGACGACCGGGTGATCCTCTCGATCGGCGACTCGATCGATCACTTGGAAAAACTCGCCGTGAAGGGGGGCGACCGACGCGGACTGTTGTCGACGAAGCCCTTCGAGCCGCTGCTGGCGCACAAGGGGAAGCCGATCACCGCGGTGTCGTATCTGAGCGAGGAGATGGCTCGGGCGGTGGGGCCGTCGGCCACCGACATCGAGGAGCTCGCCGAGCTCAGCGACGAGATCGCCGACCTCGCTGATTTGCCCGACGGGGCCGCTGCCGAGGCCCGCACCAGCCTCGCAAAGGTCGTGGATGGCTACCGCAAGCGGCTGCCGGTGCCGGGGCCCTGGATGGCGTTTTCATTTCTCTCCGAGCAGGGCTACGAGGGCTACGTCTGGGATTGGTCGAAGAATTATCCGTTCGACGGGTCCAAGCGGCTCGACCTGCTCGAGCACGCCGGCGGCGCGCCGCTGGCGGCGCTGGCGTTCCGGTCCAAGACCGACCTCGCGCAGTTCGACGACTTCGTGTCGTGGGCCGGCATGGGCCGCAGCTTCTTCATGAAGTATCTGCTGCCCAAGGCCGACGAGGACGACCGGGAAAAGATCACGGAGATCGACGAGCATCTCCTGCCGGTCGCCAAGAAGGCGATCGATGTCGTGCGGGCCAAGATCCTGCCGGCCCTGGCCGACGGCCAGGTCGGCTTCGTGATCGACGGCAAGAGCACCATCAAGCGGCTGCACAAGACGCTGCCGGCGGCGGCCGAGCCGCTGCCGCTGGTGGAGCCGGCCATCGTCCTCGGCCTCGACGACCCGAAGCTGTTCCGCGAGGGCATGAGCGACCTCTTCGAGCTTGCCGACGAGCTCGTCGACGCCGTGCGCGAACTGAACCCCGACGCCGTGCCTGCCGAGTACCGGGTGCCCGAGCCGTTGAAGGCGAAGGTCGACGGCGGCACGCTCTGGTCGTTCGGTATCCCCGGTAGCGGTTTCGACGACAAGCTGCAGCCTTCGCTCGGCGTGGGCGACGACGCCGCGGTGCTGACCCTCGTTCCCAAGCAGGCCGGCCGGCTGCTCCTCCAGACGCGGTTGGAGACGGCCTCGCAGCTCTCGAAATTCGACGAGCCGCTCGTGGCCGCTGCGGCACTCGACTGGGCTGGCCTGGTCGACGCGCTCCAACCTTGGTTCGTCTACCTCACTCGGTATGGCTGTGTCCAACAGCGAGACGGCACCGTCGATGCCGGCGGCGAGCTCGGCCCCGACGACGAGAATGCCGTGGCCAAGGACGCGTTGGTTCAGGCAAAGGTGGTGTTCGAGGTGCTGAAGTCGCTGCGGGTCGCGGCCGCCGAGACGGCGATGCAGTCCGACGCGCTCGTCACGCACTGGCGGAACGTCATCCGCGACATGCCGGCGAAGTGACGTGTCATGTCCGGCGGACCACGCCGCGGATGAGGACGTCGCCGCCGGGCCGCTCGACCGCCTCGACGTCGATGCCCGGCGCCGATGCCGGTGTGGCGACGCCCGCTCCCCCGACGGCCGCGGCGGCCGCCGCGCCACCGATGATCGCGGGGGCCACGAACGCCCACACCTCGTCGATGAGCCGCGCATCGGCGAGGCTGCCGAGCACGGTCGGTCCGCCCTCCGCCAGGAGCGTCGTGAGGCTGCGTCGGCCTAGGTCGTGCAGCAGCTCGAGCAGCCGCTCGTTCGCCGCCGCCGACCGGCCCCGCCACACCTCGCAGCCCGCGGCCTCGAGGGCGGCGATGCGGCCGGCAGCCGCGTCGGGTCCCGTGGCGACCAGCACCGGCACCTCGCGGGCCGAGCGGACCAGGCGGCTGTCGAGCGGCAGCCGGGCCGTGCGGTCGAGCACGATGCGGATGGCCTGTCGCGGCCCCGCGGGCCGGGCGGTCAGCAGCGGGTCGTCGGCCAGGGCCGTGCCGATGCCCACGAGGACCGCGTCGACCCGGCCGCGGAGGTCGTGGACGAGGGCCCGCGCCGGCTCCGACGAGATCCAGCGGCTCTCGCGGGTGGCCGTGGCCACGCAGCCGTCGAGGCTCATGGCCCACTTCGCGATCACCCAGGGGCGATGATCCTCGACGAGCCGGCGGAAGGGGGCGATCAGCCGCCGCGCCTCCGCCTCGCAGACGCCCACCTCCACGGCGATGCCGGCCCGGCGAAGCGCGGCGATGCCCGCGCCGGCGACGGCTGGAAACGGATCGCCGGTGCCCACGACCACCCGGGCGACCCCGGCGGCGACGATGGCGTCGGTGCAGGGGGGCGTCTTGCCGTGGTGGCAGCAGGGCTCGAGCGACACGTAGAGGGTGCCGCCATGCGCTGCGCCGCCGGCCGCCGCCAGCGCGGCGACTTCCGCATGAGGTCCGCCGTAGCGGGCATGCCAGCCTTCGCCGACGATCCGCCCGGCGTCAGCGGCGGCCACCACGACGGCGCCGACGGGCGGGTTCGGCTCCACCGCGCCCAGGCCGCGGCGGGCCAGTTCGAGGGCGCGTCGCATCATCCGCTCGTCGCCGGTCGGCGGTGCCGCGTGCATGGCCCTGGGGATCCTCAGCCCGGCGTCCAGATCGTCTTCTTCTCGCCCGCTGGGCCGGATGGTTCGCCGCCCGGCGTCCAGATGCGGCCCGCATCCGCCGCCGGCTGGCCGCCGATCGCCGGGCCCGCACCGGGGCGG
>JBIJCD010000073.1:0-11247 GCA_044344895.1 Pirellulales bacterium
GCTTCGACGACCGTGGCCGGCTCTGGGTGGCGGAGTGCTATGCCTACCCGCGGAAGGTGGCGGCCGAGGAGGCCCGCGACCGGATCCTGATCTTCGAGGATACCGACGGCGACCACGTGCTCGACTCGCGCAAGGTGTTTCATGAGGGATTGAACCTCGTCAGCGGCCTGGCCGTGGGTTTTGGCGGCGTGTGGGTGGGCGCGGCGCCCGACTTCATGTTCATCCCCGACGCCGACGGCGACGACGTTCCCGACGGCGAGCCCACGATCCTGCTCGACGGCTGGGGCGCGCACGACACCCACGAGACGCTCAACTCGTTTCTCTGGGGGCCCGACGGCTGGCTCTACGGCTGCCACGGCGTGTTCACGCATTCCGCCGTCGGGAAACCCGGCACGGCCGAGGCCGACCGCACCAAGATCAACGCCGGCATCTGGAGATACCACCCGGTGCGGCACGAGTTCGAGGTGTTTTCCGAGGGCACGAGCAATCCCTGGGGGGTCGACTTCAACGACCTCGGGCACGCCTTCCAGACCGCCTGCGTGATCCCGCACCTCTACCACGTGATCCAGGGAGCGAGGTACCAGCGGCAGGCGGGCCAGCACTTCAATCCTTTCACGTTCGACGACATCAAGACGATCGCCCGCCATCGGCACTGGACCGGCGGCCAGTGGAACAACGCCGACCGCGACCGCTCCGACGCGATCGGCGGTGGCCACGCCCACTCGGGCGCCTGCATCTACCTCGGCGGCTCCTGGCCCGACCGCTACCGCGGCCGCCTGTTCATGAACAACATCCACGGCGCCAGGATCAACGAGGACCGGCTCACACCCTCGGGCTCCGGCTACGTCGGTGACGGCGAGCCCGACTTCTTGTTTGCCAACGACTCCTGGTCGCAGTTCATCTCGCTGCAGGTCGGGCCGGACGGCCAGATGGTGCTGATCGACTGGTACGATCGCAACCAGTGCCATCATGGCGACGACGCGAAGCACGACCGGGGCAACGGCCGGATCTTCAAGGTGGTGTACGACCGGGCCGCGCCGGCTCCCGTGCAGGTGAATCTCGCCGCCGAGACCGACGCGAAGCTCGTCGAACTGCTCGGCCACGACAACGACTGGTTCGTGCGGCATGCCCGGCGGCTCCTGCAGGAGCGGGCTGCGGCGGGCAGGCTCGCCGCCGACACGCCGCGGCTGCTCGAGGCGAAGCTGGCGGCCGCCCCGACCGCGGCCAAGCGTCTGCGGGTGATCTGGGGCATGCATGTCATCGGGCAGCTCTCGCAGGAACGGCTGCTGCAGCTCCTCGCCGATCCCGATCCGGCCGTCCGCGGCTGGGCGATCCAGCTGGCGGTGCAAAGCCGGAACGTGCCGCCGGAGATGCTCTCGCGGCTCACGCGGCTCGCTGTCGAGGATCCGTCGCCGGTGGTCCGCCTGGCGATCTGCTCGGCGCTGCAGCGGCTGCCGCTGAAGGCCCGTTGGCCGATCGCGGCGTCGCTCGTGGCGCATGCCGAGGACGCGAGCGACCACAACCTGCCGCTCATGAACTGGTACGCGATCGAGCCGCTCGTGCCGCTCGACCCGTCCCGGGCGCTCGAACTCGTCGCCGCCAGCCGCATGCCCACGGTGTCGCGGTTCATCGTCCGCCGCGCGGCCGCCGACGAATCGGCCTACGAGCCGCTCGTAGCGATGCTCTCCCGCAGCGATTCGCCCGCGCGGAAGTGGATGCTCGAGGAGATCGTGGCGGCGCTGACCGCGCGGGGACGCATGCCCGCGCCGCCGGCCTGGCAGCGGGGCTACGAATTGCTCGCCGCCGATCCCGACGAGGCTGTCCGCCGGCTCGCCGAAGTGGCGGCCGTGCGGTTTGGCGATCCGCGGGTCGTGCCGCAGCTGCGGGCGATCGTCGCCAACCGCGACGCTGATCTCACCCAGCGGCGGGAGGCGATCCAGGCGCTCGTCAGCTCCGGCGACGACGGCCTGCCGCCGGTGCTGCAGAAGCTCGTCGACGATCCGGCGGTGCAGAAAGACGCGATCGGGGCGCTCGCTGCGATCCCCAGCGACGCCACGCCGCGGGTGCTCATCGCCGCCTACGAGGGGCTGCCCGCCGACTGCCGGCAGGCGGCGATCGCCACGCTCGTGTCGCGGCCGGCCTGGACGCTCGCGCTGCTCGACGCGATCGCGGCCAATGCGGTTCCCCGTGGTGATCTCTCGGCGTTCACCGTCGGCCGGCTGGCCCAGTCGGCCGACGAGCGGGTGATCGCGAAGCTCAACGAGGTCTGGGGCACGATCCGCGCGACGCCCGCCGACCGTGCGGCTGAGTTCGAAAAGTGGCGGGCGGCGCTCAAACCCGCTGCCATGAAGGAGGCCGATCTCTCGCACGGCCGGGCGACGTTCGCCAAGACCTGCGCAGCCTGCCATCAGCTGCACGGGCAGGGGGGCAGGATCGGGCCCGACCTGACCGGCTCGAATCGCTCTGACCTCGAATATCTGCTGGCGAACCTGCTCGACCCCAGCGCCATCGTGGGCCGCGACTACCAGACCACGATCGTCGTCACGGAGGACGGCCGGTCGATCGCGGGCATCGTCGTCAAGGAGACGCCGACGAGCGTGACGCTGCAGACGCCGACCGAGCAGGTGACGGTGCCGCTCGACGACATCGACACCCGTACGCTCTCGCCGCAGTCGCTGATGCCCGAGAATCAGCTCGCGCAGCTGGCGCCGGCCGCGGCCCGCGATCTGGTGGCCTACCTGCGGCATCCCTCGCAGGTGCCGCTGCCGGGCGAGGGTCCGCCTCCCTTCACGGCCGACGGGAAGATTCCCGGCGCGGTCGAGGGGGAATCGCTGCGCATCGCGGCGGCGTCCGCGGGCCAAGCGCGACCGCAGGCGATGGTGAGCTTCAAGGCGGCGCGGTGGAGCGGCGACTCGCAGGTCTGGTGGACCGGCGCGAAGCCGGGCGGCCGGCTCGTGCTCGAGGTGCCGGTGTCGGTGAAGGGGAGGTACGACGTGGTGGTCGCCTGCACGAAGGCCCACGACTACGGAGTCGTGGCGCTCGCCTGGAACGGCGGCCGGCCGACGGCCCCGCTCGATCTCTACACCAAGGACGCGGTGACGATCACGCCGGAAGTGTCGCTGGGCACGTTCGACCTCGAGCCGGGCAGGGCGACGCTCGCTGTCGAGATCGTGGGCGAGAACCCGGCGGCGACGAAGGCCTGGATGTTCGGTCTCGACTACGTCCGCTTCGTGCCGGCGAAGGCCGGGCCCTGACCGGCGGAGTGCCACGCAGCGTAGCGGCCATGGCATCACGACCCACCCGTATTGTCGTCGTCGGCAGTGCCAATACCGATCTCGTCGTCCGCGTGCCGACGCTGCCGAGGCCTGGCGAGACGGTGCTCGGCGGCACGTTCGCGAGCGTGGGGGGCGGGAAGGGGGCCAACCAAGCCGTGGCGGCAGCCCGGGCCGGTGGTCAGGTGGCGTTCGTCGCCAAGGTCGGTGCCGATGCGATGGGCGATGCGGCGATCGCCGGCTACCGGGCCGAGGGGATCGACACGACGCACGTCACCCACGACGCGGCCATGCCGTCGGGCGTGGCACTGATCCTCGTCGATGCGGCTGGAGAAAACAGCATCGCCGTCGCGGGCGGCGCCAACGACCGGCTGCTACCGGCCGACGTCGACCGGGCCCGCGAGGCGATCGCGGCCGCCGACGTGCTGCTCGTGCAACTGGAGATTCCGCTGGAGACCGTGCGGCATGCCGTCGCGCTCGCGAAGGTCGCCGGCGTGCCAGTGATCCTCAACCCGGCTCCGGCACGGCCGCTCGATGCGGCGCTCCTGGCCGACGTGGCGATCCTCACGCCCAACGAGACCGAGGCCGAGGTGCTCACCGGCCACCGTGTGACCCACGAGCATGCGGCCGATGCCGCTGAGAGACTGCTCTCGCTCGGGGCCACAGCGGTCGCGATCACGCTCGGCGGCCACGGTGCGTTCGTGCGGGAGCGGTCCGCGGTCGTGCACGTGCCCGCCTTCGCCGTCGCGCCGGTCGACACGGTCGCCGCCGGCGACGTGTTCAACGGCTGCCTCGCCGTGGCGGTCGCCGAGGGCCGCGGGCTCGTCGAGGCCGTGCGATTCGCCAGCGCCGCGGCGGCCATCGCCGTCACGCGGCGGGGTGCCCAGGACTCGGCGCCGACCCGGCACGAGATCGAAGCCCTCTGCAATGAGCGGCTGGGAGCCTGATCGGCGTCAGCTGCCGGGGTCACGCGGGCCGGGCCGGCTCGATGTGGATGAAGGCGTCGGCGATCCGCAGCGGCGACTGCCTGAGCGTGCTGCGGACGCGGCCGCCGATGTCGTGCCCGGTCTGCACGGTGGCCTGGCCGTCGACCTCGACGTGCAGCTCCACGAAATACGACGTGCCGCTCTTGCGGATCCGGCACTTGTCGAGCGAGCGGACGCCCTCGACGCCCAGCGCCAGCTTTCTCACCTCGTGCTCGAACTCCTTGGCGGGCGCGGCATCGAGCAGTTCGCGGACGGCCATCCGCAGCAGGCTCAGGCCGCTGGCCACGATGATGACGCAGGCGACAAGAGCGGCCCAGTCGTCGGCGGGCTCGTAGCCGGGCCCCCCGATCAGGCCGATCGTGATGCCGATGAAAGCCGCGACCGACGTGAGCGCGTCGGCGCGGTGGTGCCACGCATCGGCCTGGAGCGAGGTGCTGTCGGCCTCCGCGCCGATGCCCGCCATCCAGCGGGCCAGCGATTCCTTCGTGGCGACCACCAGCACGAGCACCAGCAGCGTCGACCAGTGCGGCAGGTGGTGGGGCGTGAGGATCTCCCGGATGCTCTGCACGGCGATCATGGCCGCCGCGCCCAGCAGGGCGAGGGCGGCCACGATGCCCGAGAGCGCCTCCGCCTTGCCGTAGCCGTAGGGATGCAGCTCGTCGGCCGGGGCGACCGAGACCCGCAGGCCGCCCCAGACCACCAGCGACGTCACGATGTCGGAGGTCGACTCGATGCCGTCGGCGATCAGGGCGTAGGAGTTGCCGAAGAAACCGGCGAGGATTTTCACGCAGGCCAGCGCCGCGTTGACCGCCACGCCGACCAGCGGCACGGTGGAGAGCGACGGCGGTGCGGCATCGTCGTCCGCCGCCGGGGCGGGGCTCCGCTCACTCATGATCCGTTCCGACCTTGTCGAGCACCACGATGAGGAAGGTGGCAAAGGGGCCGAGAACGAGTGAAAGCAACAGCCATATCAGGCCGCTGCGGTTCTTGCTCTGGGCCAGGCCGGCGTTGATCAGGGAGAGCGTGCCCCAGCCGACGAAGAAGTTGGTGCGGTCGTCCATCGGAACAGTCGCGAGTGAAAGTGATAGCGGGCGGAATGACGGCTGCGGCAGCCCACGACCGCAAAAGTATGGGTCGGCAGGCCGCAGGGAGCCATGGTCCGATCGACCGGCGTGGCGCTGTCTTCGGTCCGAGGTCCCAAAAGAGGCCGTATACCTGTCGAAATGGGCAGGTTCCGATGGCTCGGACGGCGCCCATGTCTGCCATGCGGAAGGTTACCACCCGATTCCTTGACCGCACCGTCGGCGGGGGGTTAGATGGGCGTGATCCATGGCGGGAGGCGTCGGGCAAGGAGCGGCAGATGTCGAACGGGTTAGGGGCTGGAGGCTGGACCTTTCGTCGAGCGAAAAAGGCCGCATCGCGACGAGCTGACCGCCAGCGGTCGCGGCACCGCCGTGCCCCGATGGCGATCGAGCGGTGCGAGCCGCGGATCGCGCTCGCCTTGACGCCGTCGTTGGTCGCCGACATCAACCTCCAGCCGGCGAGCGGCTTCGGTGAGTTCGACTCAGGCGGTTTCACGTCGGTCGTGTCGGCGCAGGGACCGCACATCGCGATCTTCGTCGCCGGCGAAAGCCAGCACGGCCTCGAGCTCTGGGCGACCGACGGCACCGCCGGCGGGACGCAGCTGCTCAAGGATATCTGGCCGGGAGCGTCGGGCAGCCGGCCATCCGACCTGTTCGCCGTGGGAAACGTCGTCTACTTCGCGGCGAGCGATCCTGTGCACGGCCGCGAGCTCTGGAAGACCGACGGCACTCCGTCAGGAACCGTGCTCGTTCGGAACATCTCCCTGCCCGTGTACCCCGGGCAGACCGACGCATCCACGACGAGCGATCCTGGCGGCTTCGCCGCCCTGCCCGGCGGGACGGTGCTGTTCGCCGCCCAGACCGTCGACCAGACGACACAGCTTGTGGTGCGACAGCTGTGGCGGACCGACGGCACCGAGACCGGCACCGAGCCGGTGATCACCGACAACACGGTGGTCGCTCTCAACCCCAAGAACCTGTCCACGTTCGGCACGTCCGTGCTCTTCAGCGCGAATGACACGGGCGGCCGCCCCATCCTCTGGGTGTCGGATGGCACGCAGGGAAACACCCGTGCGGTGCAGACCACCGCGCTGGATACGATCGTCGATCCGCGGCAGTTCACCGCGTTCGAGGGGCCGCTCGTCACGAGTCCGTACGTCATTTTCACGGCGGACGACGGAGCCGGTGGCCGGTCGCTGTGGCGGTACGACGCCACCAATGGGCCGAGCCTGGTGACACAATTCGGCGTGACGGCCGGGGCGGGCTCGATCACCGAGATGGTACAGCTCGGCGGCAGTGCCGTGTTCGCCGGTGACAATGGCGACGGCGCCGGTCCGCGGCTGTGGCGGACCAACGGAGCCAACGGCGGCACGGTCGCTTTTCAGGTCTTTTCGTCGCCGTCGTTCCGGCCCGTCACGAATCCGGCCTGCCTCACCGTCGCCGACCGAACGCTGTTTTTCACCGCGGACGGTCTGCCAGGCGAGACGTCGCTGTGGCGATCCGACGGCACGGATTTCGGCACCCAACGACTGGGCTCGAATCTCACGGGGGTGAGCACGATCGTGCCGCGCGGGGGTGAATACCGCGAGGTATTCTTCGTGAATTTCGATGGGCAGAGCAGGGAGCTCTGGACCTCCGACGGCACCACGCTCGGAATCGTGCGAGAAATCAATCCGGGCGGCGACGCCTTCGCCGACGGCCGGCTGGATGCGGCAGTCATCAACGGCAACCTCCTGTTCGCGGCCGATGACGGCATCGCCGGCCATGGCAGGGAGCTCTGGACGTCGGACGGCACGGTGAGCAACACGCTGCTGCTCAAGGATATCGATCCGGAGACTGGCGACGCGATCGAGCGTTTTGCCGACGGCAGCGGCAGCTACCGCAGTGCCGCGATGATCGGCGACGTGCTCTACTTCGGGGCTGACGACGGCGTGCACGGTACGGAACTGTGGAGGCGGGACGGCGACACGGCGCCCGTGCTGGTGGCCGATCTGGAGCCGGGGGCTGACGGTTCGTTTCCGGCCCAGTTCACGTTGGTGAGCGGCTCGCTCTACTTCACGACGAGCCGGCTGGGCCTGGAGGGCGGCCTGATCAATACGCTCTGGGTGCTGCCCGCCGGCGCGTCTGCGGTGCCGATCCGCCTGCAGGACAACGTCTCGTCGAGCCGCCTCACGGATGATTCCGAGAAGGCGTCGCTCTTTCTTCAGCCGATCGCCGGAGACAAGCTGCTCTTCGCCGCGGACGACGGAGAGGTAGGACGCGAGCTGTGGATCACCGCTGGCACGCCTGAGACCACCCAGCTGCTGGCGAACATCGACACCGACTCGCCGGCCGGGAGCCGTCCGGAGGGTTTCGCGGCGATCGGTGACAGCGTCGTCTTCGCGGCTGACGATGGTGTCAGCGGTCGCGAACTGTGGATCACCGACGGCACCACCGGTGGCACGAGGCTGCTCGTGAACATCGCGCCAGGCGTCGATGGCGAAACGCTGCTGCCGCGAGCCAGCAATCCCAGGTCGCTGACGACGATCGGCGGGCTCGTCTATTTTTCTGCCGACGACGGCGTCAACGGCGGGGAGTTGTGGGTCACCGACGGCACGGCCCCCGGCACCCGTCTCGTGAAGGACATCAACGCTCCTGCTCCCAACGGCGGCAACAGCTCGTTCGTCCTCCCCGCGGGCAGCTTCCCGTACGGCTTTACGGCACTGGGCTCGTGGGTGCTCTTCACGGCGGACGACGGCGTGCACGGCGCGGAATTGTGGCGGACCGACGGCAGCACCGCCGGGACGACCCTCGTGAAGGACATCAACACGATCGTCGTGCCCGACAGCGGCGGCGGCGTTGGGGGCAGCTATCCGATCCGGCTGACGCAGGTCGCTGGCAAGGTGTTTTTCGCCGCCGAAGACGGGGTCACTGCCGGCGGGGGGCTGTGGGTGACCGACGGCACTCCGGCCGGCACCGTGGCCGTGCCGCTCGCGGGCCTCGTCGACGACTCGCCGAACGTGGAAAACCTTGTCGCCGCGGGTGGACGCCTTTTTTTCACCGCGCTGAAGAACAGCCAGCGCGTGCTGATGGAGTCCAACGGGACGACCGTAGGCACCTCGGTGGTGGAGCTCGGCCCCGGCTATCCCGCCGGGTTTGCCGGCTATGGCGCCGTGGCCCTCGCGGGTGACGGCCGCAGGATCTATTTCGGCGTCGATGACGCCGTGCGCGGTCGAGAACTGTGGCAGCTGCAGTTCGACGCCGTGCCGCCCACGGTGGGGATCGCGTCCAGCGTTTCGTCGCTGGGGATCGGCGAGACGGCGACGATCACGTTCACGCTGAGTGAGCCGTCGGCCGACTTCACGTCCGACGCGGTGACGGTGACGGGCGGGACGCTCTCGGGCTTCACGGGCACGGGGACGATCTACACGGCGACGTTCACGCCTGCGTCCGGCTCGACGGCGCCTGGCACGATCGCGGTGGCCGCAGGGGCGTTCACCGACGCCGCCGGCAACGGAAACACCGCCGGGGCGCTGACGCCGGCGCTTTCGATCGACACGGTGCCGCCTGCGGTGCGAGTGCCCCGTGTCCTCGCCGTCGGCACCGACGGCCGGGCGAACACCTGGAACCGGGAGTTCGCCTACACCGTCGTGAATCCCACGACGATCCGCATCGCGGGGCTCACGGCGATCCAATCGGGTTACTTCTCGGCCAACGTGCCGCTGACGGTCACGCCCACGGATGGTCTGGCGAACACGGCGGTCAATGTGGTTACGGGCCGCTACGACGCCCGCAGTCGGTCCGTGGTGGTGACGCTCGCCACACCGATTCCGACCTCGCCGACGAAGGGCACGCTCATCGTCGGCCAGACCGTGCAGCCCGGGGCACGCCTGATCGACACGGAGACGGGCGACGTCGTCCGCGCGGTCTCCAGCGAAGAGCTCGAGGCAGCCGGTTACTCGGCCGCGTTCGCGACGCGGTTTCAGGGAGGCCTGCGGGTCGCGGCGGCTGATGTCGACGGCAACGGCTTCGGCGACCTCGCCGTGGCTCCCGGCGGTGTGCCCAATCAGGCCGACCCGACGCAGGCCGGCAGGAAACTTGCGACGCTGTTCGCCGGCTCCTCGAGCCGGATCGCGCTCTTCGACGGCACGCCGACACCGTCGTGGGAGCCGGTCTCGATCGACGTTGGCGGGGTGTTCGGGGCGGAAGGGGCCGGCGGCTACCTCGTGGCGCTCGGTGACGTGCGTGCCGACGCCGCTGGGAGCGGTAGCCGTGAGCTCGTCGTGGCCGCGGGACGCAGGGTCGCGGTGTTCGACGTGCTTGTCGGATCGACCGGAGCCCGACCGGTGATCAATTCCGTGCCAGTGCAAGTGGCGACGTTGGCTGGCGGCACGATCACGTCGCTGGCAATAGGCAGGGTGATGGGCGGTGGTTTCGACGACATCCTCGTGGCCACGAACACCTCCCGGGGACTGACCGCGGGGGCGACGACGGTCTCGATCCTCGACGGCACGACGCTCGGCGCGATCCGTTCTCTGACGGTGTCGGCACGGGTCGAGTCGGGCCCTTCGAGAAGCTTGGTCGACATCTTCGGCTTTGGATCGCAGCTCGCCGTGGGCGACTTCGACGGCAACTCCACCACCGACCTGGCACTGGGTGCCGGCGCGAACGGGCTGGGTAACTTCAGGGTGATAGGGGGAGAGTTTCTGACATCGCAGCTGTGGCTCACCGACCGGGGGCAGTACCAGGCCGCGATTGCGCAGCAGCTCGGCGACACAGGGAGCTTTGCCCATGTGCGGGCGGTGGTCGGCACCCGGTGGCAGCCCCGGGTTGGGCCTGACGTCTTTTCGCCGCAGGTGCCGCAGGCACCGATCGGCGGCGGATTCAACGCCCCGGTCTCGGTCGCGGCGGTGCCCGACGGGACGGGCCGGGCGAAGCTGTTTGCGGCGCTCGGGGCGATGAACCAGTCGGGCAACGTGGTCAAGCGATTCACGTTCGCCGGCGGCGTTGACCGCTGGGTGAACGACGCATCGTTCGAGATGCGGCCGGCATCACCGGGAAGGCCGCAGATCCGCATCGGCATCGGCCTGCGGCTCGGCTAGTCTCGCTTCCGCCGGGCACGAGCCGTCGTCAGAGTTCTTGGGCCGCGACGCCGCGTCACTTCGCGCTATAGCTGTAATTGCCGGTGATGACCCGCCGCGCATCGTCGCTGAGCTCGGGGAAGTGCTGCCGGAGACCTTCCGCGACCTGACGTTCGAAGGCGGCCAGCGGCAGCATCCAATCCAATGTGACCGTCCGGCTGATCCGGCTGTGGAAGAATTGCAACTGCAACCGGATCCGTTCCACGTCGGCCGTGGGTCCGAAGGCATCGCGAAGCCAGCCGAGCCGGGTCTGAGGGGAAGCGATGGGGTTGTAGCCCACCGGCGATCCCGGCTCGCACGGTCCGCCGTCGTGGGCCACGATCGCGCGGCTCATGTCCTCGGCCGAGAGCCCGCAGAACGTGTCTGCCGGGATGCCATACTGCCGTTCCAGGTCTTCGAAGGAAGGCTGAGATGGGTCTGCGGCCATGAGCGCCTCGCCTGCCGTGCCTCGAGGATGCCCCAGCCGGCTCACCACAGCCGGCCCGGGCCGAGCGCGAACCGCATGACTCCGAGCCCCGCGAGAACGACCGCCGCGAGCGTTGCCAGCGCCCACCATGTCATCCCACGGCGCTGTAGGCCCCAGGCCAAGGCGCAGAACAGGATGGCCACGAGCGGCAGCAGATACATGCCGATGACGAACGCCCACGCATCGAGTCGCTGCTCGCTGCCCGGTGCGTCGAAGGCCATCGGTGCAAGCGCGGCAGCCACGAGGAGAAAAGCGATCGCAACGGCTGCGACAGCCTGGAGCACGATCAGCGCGGCGAGGCTGAGGCCGCGGTGCCAGCCT
>JBIJCD010000394.1:0-3610 GCA_044344895.1 Pirellulales bacterium
AGCGTCTGCACAAGCCGCGGCAGATCGGCCAGCGGGAAGTTGGCGGCACGAGCACGGGCGTTGAAACCGGCGTCGAGTCCGAAGTAGACCGCGTCCGCGCCGTTTTCGATGGCGGCGGCGACGCACTCCCAATCCCCGGCCGGCGCCAGCAGTTCGGGGGCGGTACGACCGACCGGAACCGCAGCCGACTGGCCATCGGGTGAATGGCCGGCGGAAGATTGGCTCAAACGGGTCTGCGGTGTCGGGTCGCCGTTCATCCCGACGAGTATAGGCCGCCGCGCTGCCGCTCGTGCCGCCGCGGTCAGCCGGAGATGCCCTGCAACGCATCGAGCCGTCGGCCGACCGCGTCGAGCGCCTGCTGCCGCTGCACCACGACCGCCCGTTTCTCGTCGACGACCTTGGCGGCCGTAGCCACGGCCTGCATGGCCGCCTCGATCGGCTTGGCGGCCTCCTGCATGGCGGCGGTGGCGGTGGCGATCCCGGCCTTGTGCGTCTCCACGGCGGCCCGCTTCGCCGCCACCGCCTGTTCCCACCCGGTCTTCTCGGCGGCCAGGGCCGCCAGTGTTTCCTGTTTTTGCTTGATCTGTGTCTGCTTGGCCTGGACGGCCGCGACGAGCGCGGCCTGCGCCGCCTTGAGCTCCGCGTCGGCGGGCTGGGCGGCGAGTTCCTGCTGCAGCCCCTTGGCCGATGCGTCGAGCGCCGCCGCGGCCTGCTGGGCCTGGGCGATCGCTGCCTGCGCGGCCGTCAATTCACCCGCCCGCGCGGCGATCCTGGCGGCGAGTTCCTGCGACTCCTTCTCGGCGGCCGCGATCATGCCCTGCAGGGACTCGATCTGCCGTTGGAAACCGTCCCGCTTGGCGACGTGCGCGGCCCGCGTCTGGTCCTCGGCCTGCCGCCGCGCCTCCGCCGCGGCCATGTCGGCCTCGGCCTGCTCGACCGCCTGCTCGTGCTGCCGCACTTCGGCGAAGACCGTGTCGTAGCCGGCCTGGAACTCGCGCTCCGCCTGCCAGCGGGCCTGCTCCGCCGTCGCAGCGGCGACACGGTTCTTCAATTCCGCCAGCTTCGCCGCCTGCTGCGACTCCTGCTGCCGGGCCGCGGCGACCGCGGCGGTGGCCTGTTCGAGCTTCTTCGCCGCGGCCTCGGCGGCCGTCTTGGCCTGGTCACGCGGGGCGGCGGCCGCAGTGGCTGCCTGCGTGGCGGCGGCCGCGGCCTGCGCCCGGGCAGCGGCCTCGGCCTTCTGCACGTCGAGCTTGGCCTGCGCGGCGGCTTGTTTCGACAGGACGGCGGCGACCCCCTGCTGGGCCGCCTCCTTCTTCGCCGCATCCTCGCCCGCCTGGGCCACCGCCTCGCCGGCGGCCTTGGACTCGGCGACGATCGCCTGCAGCTGCTGGTCCAGGGGCGTCACCGCGGCGGCCGCGGCGGCCTGGGCCTGTTGCGCCGCGGCGGCCGCGGCGGCGAGCGTGTCGAGCTGCTTCTGGGCATCCGCCAGCCTGGCCTGCGCGGCCGCGGCTTCGGCCTGCGCGGCCGCGTGCTGCGCGGTGAGGGCGACGATCTGGTCGGCTGCCTGCTTGAGCGCGGCGGCGATCGGCTTCTCCCCATCGACGAGTTCGGCGGTGCGGGCCTGCACCGCCTGCGTGGCCGCCGCCAGCCGGTCGGCAAGCCGGGGTGGATTCGCGTCGAGACCGCCGACCCGGGCCGCGTCGGCCGCGTTCCACACCCGGATCTCCCCGGTCCAGTCGCCGACCACCAGCCGGTTCGTCTCGTCGCACATGGCGACGGCCAGGCCGATGTCGGCACAGGCCTCGAAGGCCCGCTCCTGGGTGCCGTCTGACTTCCAGAGCTTCGGCACCTTGTCACGGCCTACCGAATAGACCCGGCCGTCGCGCGTGAAGCCCACGGAGGCGACGCCGCCGGGGTGTGCGGCCCAGGCCTTCACCTGTCCGCCGTTGGCCGGCTCCCACAGGCGGATCTGTCCGTCCTCGCAGCCGGTGGCCAGCAGGTTGGAATCCCCGCGCCACGCCAGGCTCGTCACGCCGGCCGGGTGCGCCTGCAGCAGAAGATAGTCGCGGCCGCTCACCGCCTCCCAGACGAGCACGCCGCCGCTGCGATCCGCCGTCGCCAGCAGCACGCCGTCGGGACTGAAGGCCGCCGCCTGCACCCAGTCGGTGTGCTTGACGAGGTCGTGCAGCTTCTGGCCGGTTTCCAGGGAGAAAATCCGCACTGCCCGCTGCGGTCCGCCCAAGGCCACGAGCCTCTGGTCGGGGCTGATGTCGGCCGCGAGCACCGCGTCGAGCTCGTCGCCGATGGCACGGACCCGCCGCCCGTTCTTCACGTTCCAGACGACCACGCGGCCGCTCGCGGCCCCCACGCCGCCTCCCGCGAGCACGAGCCCCCCACCCCGGCTGAACCGCACGACGTGCGGCCGACCCTCCGGGAACGGCAGCACCCCGGCCAGCTGCAGCGAGTCGGTGCGATAGAGCAGCACCTGCTTCTGTCCGCAGACCGCCGCCAGCGGCGCCCACGGGCTGGTGGCGATCGACCCGCAGGCATCGACGGCCGCGGTCCTCGTCACGGGCTCAAGCGGCAGGTGGGCAGGCAGCGGCTGCACGGCGGGCCGCTCGCCCGCGGGCGACGCCATCGCCACGTCGACCTTCTTCGGCGGCGCGACGGCCACGCTCCCCTTGGTCTCGAGTAGCCCGCCGTCGATCCAGGCCCGCAGCAGCTTGCGCTCCGGCTCCGGGATGGGCGGTGCATCGGGCGGCATCTTCGGCTCGTCGTCGTGGTTGACGACGCGGAAGAGGTAGCTCTTCGCGGCGTCTCCCGACACGAGCACGTCGCCCGAGCCGCCCCCCTGCATGATGGCGGCGAAGCTCGTCACATCGAGGCCGCCGGTCTTCTTGTCGGCGTTGTGGCAGGTGCCACATCGCTGCCGAAGCACGGGCAGCGCGTGATCCTGGTAGGTGATCTTGTCGTCGGCCGGCGCGGTCGCGGCCAGCGCCGCGGTCAGGCACGCCGCCGCGAGGACGCGGGACGCGCGGCCGGTGTCAGGCCGTTTGGTGTTCATGGCAGGGAGGTGGGATGTGCCGGCGCGGGGAGCCGGCTGGGGCGGCCGCGGCTTCAGTGGTTGAAGACGAACTCCCGCGAGTTGAGGATCGCCCAGAAGGCATCCTCCAGGGCGGCCTGCGGGTCCTTCTCGTCCTTGAGCATGGCGAGCAGCCCCTGCTTCTCCTTGTCGGTGGGCGGCCGGGTGAGAGACCGCATGTAGAGGTCCTCGATGATCGTCTCGGGCGGCAGCTTGTCGTCGAGCATCTTCTTCACGACGCCGCCGGTCTTGATCTTCTCGGCCAGCGTGTCGCCGTTGAGCAGATGCAGCGCCTGCGAGAGGTTCGGCTCCATCTTCACCTCGCAGGAGCAGGCAGTCGCCCGCGTCGCTCGGCCGAACGTGGTGAGGAAGTAGGTGCTGGTGTTGCCGTCGGCGATCTGCACGGCCCGGGCGCCCAGCGGCAGCCCGGCGAACTTGTTCTTGGTGTTCGTCACGGCCGTCACCATGTCGAGCAGCACCTCCGCCCGCACCCGGCGCAGCTGCGCCTTGGAGAAGTTGCGGATGTCG
>JBIJCD010000395.1:0-3607 GCA_044344895.1 Pirellulales bacterium
CGGGGCGAGCTGCACCGGATCGTCCGGGCGCTGGCCGGGCTCGGCGGCCCGTGGGAGGGCGTGCAGATCGCGGCCACCCCGGAGCAGATCGGCATCCGCGACGGCCGCCGGATCCGCGGCCGGTTCATCGTCACGCGGGACGACCTCGTCGCCGGCGCGCGGCAGGACGATGCCGTGGTGCGGGCGACATTTCCGGTCGACATCCACGCCCTCAGTGCCGAGGCCAACAAGCAGAACGCGTACGGTAACGCCGGCGTCTCTGCGAAGCCCTACGACATCCCCTACCGGGCGCTCGTGGCCCGGGATGTGGACGGCCTGCTGATGGCCGGCCGGTGCATCAGCGGGGACTTCATCGCGCACGCCAGCTATCGCGTGACCGGCAACGCCGTCGCCATGGGGGAGGCGGCCGGGGCCGCCGCCGCCGTGGCCGCGCGGACGAAGGCCGCACCGCACGCGCTGGCCTGGTCCGATGTCGCCGCCGTCCGCGACGCGACCCGCCGCCGCTCCGAGTGATGCCGGTCGAGCTCAGCGGGGTGCCGGCGGTCGCCGTGGCCGAATTGGTCAGCCGATGAGCGGGGCGAGCACGTCGCGGGCAGCCCGCAGCGCGTCCTTGCGGCCCTCGAGCGTGGGGCCGAACGTGTCGTCCTCTACCTCGATGCAGACGGGGCCGTCGTAGCCCACCCGCCGCAATTCCGCCATGAACCGCGGCCAGTCGATGCCGCCCGCGCCGGGAATCCGCGGCTGGTGCCAGCGGAGCGGAAAATCGAAGCGGCCCACCTCGTCGAGTGCCGCCCGGTCGATACGGACGTCCTTGGCGTGCACGTGGAACAGCCGGTCGCGGAACTCCGCCAGCGGCGATGCCGGGTCCATGTCCTGCAGCAGGAAGTGCGACGGATCGTAGTTCAGGCCGATGTGGGGCGAGTCGAGGTCGCGGAAGGCACGCCGCCAGATCGCCGGCGAGACGAAGAGGTTCTTGCCTCCCGGCCACTCGTCCGCGGTGAAGAGCATCGGGCAGTTCTCGATGCCCACCCGCACGCCGGCCTGCGCCGCGTGGGCCAGGAGCGGCCGCCAGGTGTCGAGAAACCGGGGCCAGTTGTCGTCGACCGTGCGGTGCCAGTCGCGGCCCACGAACGTGTTGACGGTGCCGAGTCCAAGCAGGGCGGCGGCATCGATCACGCGGCGGAAGTGGGCGACGGCGACGTCCGCCACGTCGGGATCGGGGTCGAGCATGTTGGGGTAATAGCCCAGGCCGCTGATCCCCACGCCGCTGTCGCGCGTCTGCCTGAGGATCGCCTCGGCCGCTGCCGGCGTGAGGGCCGCCGCGTCGACGTGCGTGACTCCCGCGAAGCGGCGGTCGGCGCGGCCGACCGGCCAGCACATCAGTTCGACCGTGGCGAAGCCCTCGGTGGCGGCGAAGGCCAAGACCTCCGCCAACGTCAGTTCGGGCAGGATCGCCGACACGAAGCCCAGATGCATGCCAGATCCCCCGCGGTGGCCGCGCCGGCCGTCGGCGACGCACAGCGGTGAGCATGGCCGGACGCAGGCCGACAGTCTACCGGACGAACGCATCCGGCCCAGCGGCGCGGCGTTGGCGCGAGCGGATGCCGCACCGGCAGCGCGATGCCGCGGCAGAGGTGGCGTGGGCTGACGGCGGACTAGAATGATGGGTGCAGCCCATCCGATGTCGTGCCCGTGCCGTCGTCGGGTATGAGCCAGGGCCACCCGGTCGCCTGCCATGAAGCCACAGCGCACGCTGCTCGCCACACTCATCGCCGTCGCCCTTGCGACGGCGGTGCGGGCCGATCAACCGCCGCCGGCGGTGGCCAGATTCCTCATCGCGCATTGCGGCGAGTGCCATGCGGGTGCCGCTGCGGAGGCGGGGCTGGCCGTCGACGACCTCGGGTTCGATCCGGCCGATTCGACGACCGAGCGCCGCTGGGCCAGGCTGATCGAGCGGGTCGAGGCGGGCGAGATGCCACCGGCCGACGCCCCGCAGCCAATGGAAGTGGCACGGGAAGACTTCGTGCGGCAGGCCGGCGACTGGCTGCGAGACGAAATCGCCCGCCGCGATGCCGAGTTCGGCCGCGTGCGGGCCAGGAGGCTCTCCCGTCGCGAGGTGGAGCGGTCGCTGCACGCCCTGCTGGGGATCGACATTCCGCTGGCGAACTCGCTGCCCGACGAGGGCCGGCCCCGCGGCTTCACCACGGTCGCCGATCGGCAGACGATGTCGCACCATCGGCTCGAGCGGCATCTGGCCGTCGTCGACATGGCGCTCGACGAGGCGTTTCGTCGGGCGCTGCAGCCGGCCGGCAGCGACGACTACTCCCGCGACTTCGACGCCGTCGGCATCTCCCGCACCGATCCCAAGGCTCGCACGCGGGAGCCCGAGTTGCTCGACGGGCGGGGCGTGATCTGGTCCAACGGCATCATCTACTACGGCCGCGTTCCCGCCACAGCCGCGCCAGCTGACGGCTGGTATCGCTTTCGGCTCCGCGTGGCGGCGCTCAATCCGCCGGCCACCGGCGGCGTCTGGAGCACCATTAACGCCGGCCTGTGCGTGTCGAGCGCGCCCCTGCTCGAATTCGTCACCGCCTTCGAGGCCGGGCCAGAGTCCCGCGAGATCGTCTTCGAGACCTGGCTGCCGCGGCGGCACATGCTGGAGATCCGTCCCGGTGACAGCACGCTCAAGCAGGCCCGGTTCGAGGGGGGGCAGGTCGGCGCGGGGGAAGGCGGGCCACAGCAGGTGCCCGGCATCGCGATGGAGCGGCTCGCCATGGAGCGGTTTCACCGCGGGCCGGACGACGAGGGCGTGCGGCGGCTCGTCTTCGGCCACGTGTCGGTCGGGGACGACCGCAAGGCCGGCCGGCCGCGGCCGCACCCTTCGGCCCCGCAGGAGGATCTTGCGACGCTCATCGAGGCCTTTGCCCGCCGCGCCTTCCGCCGGCCGGTCGAGCCGGCGCATATCGCACCGATCGTCGCCATGGCCCGGCAGGTGCTCGACGATGGCGAGGGATTCGACGCCGCCCTGCGGGCCGGCTATCGCACCATCCTCTGCTCGCCGCGGTTTCTCCACCTCACCGAGGAGCCTGGTCCGCTCGACCACCATGCGATCGCGGCGCGGCTGAGTTATTTCCTCACCGGCGGTCCGCCCGACGGCGAGCTGGCGGCACTGGCCGAGGCCGGCCGGCTCCGCGACGCGGCCACGCTTCGCCGGCAAACCGACCGGCTGCTCGGCCTCGCCGGGGCGCCGACGGCCGAATACGACGGCGGGCCGCTGCGGCGGTTCGTCCGGGACTTCGCGGCGGAGTGGCTCGACCTCGACCAGATCGATTTCACGGAGCCCGACCGCAAGCTCTACCCGGGGTTCGACCAGGTGGTGCAGCAGTCGATGCTGGCGGAGACGCACGCGTTTCTCGAGGAGGCGTTCCGCGACAACCGGCCGGTGTCGGCCCTCGTCGCCGCCGATGTCACCTACCTCAATAGTCGGCTGGCGCGGTTCTATGCGATCGACGGCGTCGCGGGCGACGCGCTGGCTCGCGTGTCGCTCGCCCCGGCGACCCATCGCGGCGGTCTGCTCACGCAAGGGGCGATCCTCAAGGTGACCGCC
>JBIJCD010000078.1:0-10970 GCA_044344895.1 Pirellulales bacterium
CGACGCCGAGGCCTCGATCGAGTCGCTTCAGGACGAGCTCGCCGCCGTCCGCCGCGAGATCGTCGGGACGCAGGCCCGCAGGCAGCAGACCGCGGAGCGGATCGCCTCCACCCGCGCGGAACTCGACCGCACGCTCCGCGAGCAGTCTGGCAGCCGCACTGCCCTGGCCGAGATGGAATCGAGCCTGCGCGACGCGGAGCATCAGGCGGTCGGACTGGCGGCCGCCCGCGACACCGCCCTCGCGGCGGCGGAGGCGTGCGCCGGCCGGATCACCGGCGCCCGCGAGCTTCTCGCCGCCGCCCGGGCCGACATCGATCAGCTCGACAGGTCGCGGAGCGAGGTGCTCGACGAAATCCATCGGCTGCGGGTCGCCCAGGCCACGGGCGACGAGCGGCTGGGCCGCGGCCGCGACGCGATGGCCGACCGGCGGGCCGACGAGCGAACGCGGCAAGACGAACTCGTCGCCGCCGGTCGCCGTGCCGCCGCTGCCCGCTCCCGTCTGGATGACATCGATCTCGAATTGCTGGCCGCCGGCGCCGTGCACGCGGAGTCGATGATCGCGGCGGAGCGATCGGCCGGGATGCTCGCGTGCCTGTCGGCCGAGCAAGAACGGCTGGCGACGGAGCGACGCTGCGTACAGGCGCAGCTCGACGAGGCCCGGGCCGAAGCCGGACGGCTGGCCGGAACGATCCATGGCTACGAGCTCGACGCCGGCGAGGCCAGACACCGCCGCGGCTTCATCATCGAGCGGATCCGGGACGAGTATGACATCTCGATCGAGGAGATCGCCGCCGGCGGCGCAGCCGCGGTGGACGCGGGCTCGACCGCGGCCGAGATCCCCGCCGACCGCTCCGAGATCGACGCGGAGATCGAGTCGCTGCGGAAGAAGCTGGCCTCGATGACCTCCGTCAACATGGAGGCGCTCGCCGAGGCGGAGGCCCTGACGGAGCGGCTGGCGACGCTCGAGGCCCAGCTCGCGGACGTCACCAACGCCAAGCTGGCGATCGAGCAGCTCGTGGCCAGGATCGACGACGAGAGCAGGCGGCTCCTCGGCGAGACCATCGAGACGGTGCGCGGCCACTTCCGCGAGCTGTTCGAGCGGCTGTTCGGCGGCGGTCAGGCCGACATCGTCCTCGAGCCGGGCGTCGACCTCCTGGAGACCGCCGTGGAAATCGTGTCCCGACCACCAGGGAAGGAGCCGCGGAGCATCTCGCTCCTCTCGGGCGGCGAGAAGACGATGACCTGCGTCGCCCTGCTCCTGGCGATCTTCCGGTCGCGGCCGAGCCCGTTCTGCGTGCTCGACGAGGTCGACGCGGCGCTCGACGAGGCCAACGTCGACCGGTTCGCGGGCGTGCTCCGCGATTTCCTCTCCTCCACCCAGTTCATCGTCGTGACGCATTCCAAAAAGACGATGGCCGCGGCCGACACGCTTTACGGCGTCACGATGGAGGAGTCGGGGGTTTCGAAGCGGGTGTCGGTGCGATTCGAGGCGACGGCGGCAGCGACGGCCCGCCCGGCCCGGAAGGCGGCCTGAACCGGCCCACGGCGGCAAAAATCCGGCGGAGGGACGAGTTTTTCGCCGCGCGTTGCGAGCGGAGCACCCGTTGCCATCGGTGCCGTCGCGAAGAACGGCTCAAGTCGCACGACGTGATCTTTCGATCTAACCCCCGGACGGTCATGCCGCGAAGGTGTCCGGCTGAAGAGCCGGATGCCCGAGCGGGATGAAGCAGGGGGGGAATCCTGCGAGTCATGGTGCCGAACGGCGGCGTCTGCGGACGTGTCGCCGTCGGTCACCCTCTCACACCCCCCCGGCGCTTCCATGGCCGGCTGCGTGGGGTCGACGACGCGGTCGGATCCACGGGCGATTTTCCGCGTCATGGGGGGCTGGGTTCCGCTGCTCGGAAGGGTGCGGTCTGGCCAGGACATTTCCGGACACGAATGATCCACATGGAGTCCAAGTGATGAAGGTTTTCACGACAGGCCAGGTCGCCAAGATCTGTAAAGTTGCTCCCCGCACGGTGAGCAAATGGTTCGATTCGGGTCGGCTGAAGGGCTACCGCATCCCGGGCAGCCAGGACCGCCGCATCCCCCGCGAATACCTGATCAAGTTCCTCAAGGAGCACGGCATGCCGCTGGGCGACCTCGAGGACGAGGCGATGGCGAAGGTGCTGCTCGTCGGCCAGGACCAGGTGCTGATCGAAAACCTGAAGAAGCACCTGCCCGTGGAGCGTTCCTTCAAGATCCAGGTCGCGGCCAGCGGCTTCGAGGCCGGCATCCAGGCCGAGAGCTTCCACCCCGACTGCATCGTGGTGGACTACTCGATCGGCCGGATCGACGCCCAGCAGATCTGCCAGAACCTGCGTCGCAACCCCGAGTACGCCGACACCATCGTGATCGCCCTGCTGCCCGACGACGGGTCGCAGATCACCGTGGACCGGGCGCACGTCAACGAGAGCTTCAAGAAGCCCTTCGACGTGGCCCTGCTGGCAGAGCGTCTCCGGACGCTGATCGGCGCCCGCAAGGAACTGGTCTGACAAGGACCGCGAACGTCCAACCCCATTGACGTGGGCCGGCGCGTCCTCGCAGGGCGCGCCGGCCCATGGTCTTTTCCGGACGCTATCATGTCGGCCATGGCCACTCCCCACGGTATCCGCATGATCGACGTCGGCGCGAAGCCGGCCTCGCTCCGCACCGCCCGGGCCTCGGCACGGCTGCGGGCTCTCCCGGAAACGATCCACCGGATCCGCGCCGGCGACCTCGAGAAGGGCGACGCCGTCGCCACGGCCAGGCTCGCCGGGATCATGGCCGCCAAGCGGACGAGCGACGTGGTGCCGCTGTGCCACCCCCTGCCCCTCGACGCCGTGGAGGTCTCGGTCTCCTGCGACGACCCGCGGGCCGTGGTGATCGAGGCGGTGGTGCGGGCGACCGCCCGCACGGGCGTCGAGATGGAGGCGCTGGTGGCCGTCTCGGCCGCCGCGCTGGCGATCTACGACATGTGCAAGTCGATCGACCGCGGCCTGGCGATCGAGGAGATCCGCCTCGAGGAGAAGACGGGGGGCAGCCGGGGCGACTACCGGCGGGGCTGAGCGTTGGCCGCTGCCAGGTTTTCCGCCGCCAGATTCGTCTCGGCGAGGATCGGCTCCAGCTCCTCGACGAAGTCGCGCACGTCCTTGAACTCGCGGTAGACGCTCGCGAACCGCACGTAGGCCACAGGGTCGAGCGCCTTGAGCAGCTCCATCAGCCGCTCGCCGAGCACGCCGCTGGGCACTTCGGTCTCGTACGTACCGTAGAGCTCCGCCTCGAGCGCCGAGACCACGCCCTCGATGTCGTCCTCGGTCACCGGCCGCTTCCAGCAGGCCTTCGCGAGTCCGCGCTTGATCTTGTCGCGGTCGAAGGGTTGGCGGTCGCCCCCCTTCTTCACCACGGTCAGCAGCTGCCGCTCCACCCGCTCGTAGGTCGTGTAGCGTCGGCGGCAGGCGAGGCACTCGCGCCGGCGCCGGATCGATGCGCCATCGTCACCGGCCCGCGAGTCGATCACGCGGTCGTTGTCGGCTCGACAGAACGGGCAGCGCATGGCCGGAAACCCTCTTGCACCGCGACCGAGCCGCGACAGGGCGGGCCGCGAGACGAAGCCTAGCCTAGAAGCCTGCGGGCCAAACCGGCAAGCCGAGCCACCGGCCGGACCGCCGCGGGCTCATTCCGCCGCGGTCGCATCGGGCTTGGGCGGCGGGCTCCCGGGCTTGGCGTCGCGGACGAGCTTCCAGTCGCGCCGCTGCCTTGACGAGGGGATGTCCATCGCCTTGCGATACTTCGTCACCGTGCGGCGGGCCACGGTGATGCCCTGCTTGGCCAGCAGATCGACGAGGTCGTCGTCGCTGTAGGGGCTGTCTTTTGGCTCGGCGTCGATGATCTCCTGGAGCTTGATGCGGACGGCGTCCCACGCCACCTCCTCGCCGTCGGCGCTCACCGTGCCGCCCACGAAGAACCGACGCAGCGGCACCAGGCCGCGGGGCGTCTGCAGCCACTTGTCGTCCACCGCCCGGCTCACCGTCGTGACGTGCATCCCGATCCGGTCGGCGATCTGCTGCATCTTGAGCGGCTCGATCGCCTCGGGCCCGTCGGAGAGAAACCGCGTCTGGTGATCGACGATCGCCTGCGACGTTTTCAGGAGCGTGCTGCGCCGCTGTTCGATCGCCTCGATGAGCCACTGGGCGGCGTTGATCTTCCGCTTGATGTAGTCGCGGGTGGCGGGCGCCGTGTCTGAAGCGTGCAGCATCTCCCGGTAGGTGGGGCTGATCCGCAGGTTCGGCAGGTCGACCTCCTCCAGTCGCACCTTCCAGGAGCCGTCAGGCTGCTGGTCGACGTAGACGTCGGGCTTGACCGCCGGCACGAAGGGCGCCGTGAACGCCGCCCCGGGCTTCGGCTGCAGGCCGTGGAGCAGCTCCCGTAGCCGCTCGATCTGCTCGATCGTCAGGCCCGTCTTCCGCGCGATCAGCGGCAGGCGGTTGGCTCCCAGATCCTCCAGATGGTCGCCGACGAGCCGCCGCAGCAGCCGACCGTCGGTGGTGTCGGGACGGATCTGCAGCAGCAGGCACTCGCGCAGGTCGCGGGCGCCCACACCCGGCGGATCCATCCCCTGCACGACCGAAAGCGCCTTCTCGAGCTGGGCGAGCTGGTCCGGGGGACCGTCCGGATCGGCGAGCTCCGCCAGGGGCATGGAAAGGTAGCCGTTGGCGTCGAGGTTGTAGATCACCTTGTCGGCGGCCTGCCGCTCGGCCGGCGAGAGGTCGTAGTTCGAGAGCTGCTCGTGGAGGTGGTTGGAGAGCGTCTCCGGCCGCTCCGCCATGTTGGCCATCGCGTCGAGATAGCGGTCGCCGGCCTCGTCGATCTGCGTGGCCGACGGCCGGCTGCGGTCGTCGTCGGTGTCGGGATATTCGCTCGACCAGTCGTACGACCGCTCGAAGTCGGCCTGGTTGGCATGCTCCTGATCGACGATGAGGGGCCGCTCGTCCACCGCCTTGTCGGCTGCGACCGGCTCGGGCTGTCCGGCCGCGGCTTCCGCGGCGGCCACCCCGCCCGCCTGCTCGTCCGCCCCCGGCTCGTCGACCTCGAGCGTCTCGTTGTTCTGGATCTCCTGCTCGATCCGCTCCTCGAGCGCCATCACCGGCAGCTGCAGGATCTCCATCGACTGGATCATGCGCGGCGCAAGCACCTGCTTCTGCGCCATCCGCATTTCCTGGCCGAACGACATCCGCATGATCGGGTGTTCCTGCGTCGCGATTCCCGGGGCTCATATATCGCCCCGCGAGGTGCCACGCGAGCTGCCGCGGGCCGCACGCCTCCAAGAATACCCTCTTTGGCGAGCTTCGTGTCGCCCGGAGGATCGCCGACCGACTAGAGCTTTTGCCGGCCCGCGATCGCGTCGGCGAGCATGTCGCGATTGGCCTGCTGCAGCGATGCGCCCACCGTCAGTCCGCGGGCCAGCCGCGTGAGCGTCACCGGCAGCCCCGCCAGCCGCTCCGCGATCAGCAGCGCCGTGCCGTCCCCCTCGACGTTGGGTGTGGTGCCCATGATCACCTCGCGGATGCCACCCCGGCGCACCCGCTCGACCAGCCGGTCTATCGTGAGCTTGTCGGCGCCGGCGCCCTCCAGCGGCGACACCCTCCCCTGCAGCACGTGGTAGAGCCCGCGGTAGCCGCCGGCTTCCTCCAGCGCGAGCAGGTCGCGGACCTGCTCGACGACGCACAGCAGCGTGCGATCCCGCCTGGGGTCGAGGCAGATGCCACACTCCTCCCCTTCGGCGAGATTGAAGCAGGTGCGGCAGGGGTGCAACTTCTCCTTCACGGCACGGATGCTGTCGGCGAAGGCGATCGCCTCGGCCCGCGACATCCCGAGCACGTGGTAGGCAAGCCGCTCGGCGGTCTTGCGGCCGATGCCGGGCAGGTCGGCGAAATAATCGATGAGCCGTGCCACCGGGCCGCGTTCCTCAGCCATCGCCGCCTCCATGCTCGCGTGCCAGCTCGCTCGCCGGATCGCCGCCCTCCTCGGCCGCGACGTCCTCGACGGAATGATCCCGCTCGTCATCAGCCCCGGCGGCCCGCGCAGCGACCGCGACAGCCTGCGCAGCCGGCCGCGGACGAGCCGGCTCCACCTTGCGAACCGCGGCGTCGAACAGCGTGCGGGCGTGGACCACGAGCGGGTGCTCGATCGCCTCCCGCAAGAGCGCCGCCTGCGAGGCTGCGGGCCGGGGCCGATCGGCGACCGCCGCCGTGGCGGCGGCATCTCGTCCCGGTTCGCGGGCCGCCGGCTCGCCAACGACGATGCCGTGCCGCACGGGCCGGCCGGCGATCTCGGCCAGCGCCCGCGAGACACCCGCCGCCACCTCCGGTTGCCGCAAGAAGCTCGCGGCACTGGACGCTGTGGCCGGCAGCACCACCTCGAGCAGCTCGTCCTTCCAGCGGGCAGAAGCTGCCAGGGCGGCGAAATCGGCCGCCAGGCCGGCCAACGACTCGCCGGCCCGCTGCCAAAACAGGAGCGCATTGGCGGGCAGCGGCGGCGCGGCGGCCGGAGCTGCGGCGGGGCCGGGCGGATCGACCTCCACCGGCCCGTCCATCGCGAGCTGACACTGTGGAGCAGCGGCAGCCGTGGGTGGCTCGGCGGTCGGCTGCGGCGACTGCGTTGCGGCCGTGGTCGCCGCAGCGGTCACCGTGGCCGCGGTGGCAACGGGTTCAGGACGACCGCCGTCCACCGCCAGCGCCGCCGCTAGGTCGGTCGTTTTTTTTTCGCGCGGCGCCACGGCAGCGGGTGGCATCGGCTGCGGCGCCGGCCGGGCCGTCCTCGCCGCCGGTGGAACCGCCGCGGCCTGCTGCCCCGAAGCAAGCCTGTCCACCGCGTCCGCGAGGCTGTCGAGATCCTCGAGGCTCGCCAGCCGCACGATCGCCATTTCCGCCAGCACGGCAGCGTGGCTGCTCGAACGCATACGGCCCAGCGACTGATCGATGATCTGCAGCATCGCCAGCAGCGTGGCCGTGCCCGCCTCGCGACCGAATGCCGCGAGGTCGACCCCCAAGCCGGCCCCCTGCCGCAGCCGCTCCGGCCCGCATCCCACGCTTGCCAGGAGCGCGTCGCGGAGCGCCGCAAGCACCTGTTCGAGCACGCCGCCGGGATCGGCGCCGCCGGCAAGCGCGTCGTCGAAGGCGGCCAGCGCCTCCCGGGCGTCGCGAGCCGCGATCGCCGCGACGACCGCCCCCACCTTTTCCTCGCGGCCGGTGCCGATGATGGCGTGCACGTCGTCGACGTCGACCGGGCCGGACGCCGCCCCGAGCAGCTGCTCCAGCAGCGACTGGCTGTCGCGCATGCTGCCGGCCGCCCGCCGCGCGATCAGCGTGAGCGCCTCGGACGACACGCTGGCGTTCTCGGCCGCCACGATCTGCTCCAGCCGGCGGGCGATGGCCGGGGCGTCGACCGTCTGGAAGTCGAACCGCTGGCAGCGCGAAAGGATCGTGATCGGCAGCTTCTCGGGCTCGGTCGTGCAGAGCACGAACTTCACGTGGGCGGGCGGCTCTTCGAGCGTCTTCAGCAGCGCGTTGAAGGCCTCCCGCGTGAGCATGTGCACTTCGTCGATGATGTAGATCTTGGAGCGGCCCCGGGACGGCCGCACCGCGACGTTCTGCCGGAGTTGGCGGATCTCGTCGATGCCGCGGTTGCTGGCCGCGTCGACCTCCACCACGTCGATGTCCTGGCCGGCCGAGATCGCCCGGCACCGCTCGCACCGGTTGCACGGCTCGGCCCCCGTGCCGCCGGTGCACTCGAGGGCCTTCGCGTAGATGCGGGCGGCGCTCGTCTTCCCCACGCCGCGGGCGCCGGTGAAGAGGTAGGCATGGCCGATGCGGCCCGATTCGATGGCGCCGGAGAGCCCGCGGGCCACGTGCTCCTGGCCGACCAGTTCGTCGAACCGCTGCGGGCGGTAGCGGCGGGCCACCACCTGGTAGGCCGATGTGCCCGGCGGCCCGCCTGCGGTGCCGACCGGGGCCGCGGCGGCTCCGGTCTGGGAGCCAGACGTGCTCACGACCGGGTCGGACGGTGGCGGGCTCTGGGCCATGGCGGATCCGCGGGTGCGAGGCGCGACGAGGCCGGACGCCGATGAGAGGCCCACCGCACAAAGGGGCGACTGCTTATGGCTGCTGCGGTTAGGCCCTGACCAGGTTCACAGGCCCCCATCGCAGGGGCCTCTCATCGGCGCCCGCACCGTCGATGCTTTGTACGCCGCGCCGCGCAGGCGGTCAAAGGCTGCTACATTTTGGCCCCATGGCGTCGCCGATGATGCAGCAGTTCGAGGCCGCGAAAGCCCGGTGCCCGGGGGCCCTGGTGCTCTTCCGCATGGGCGACTTCTACGAGCTCTTCGGCGCCGACGCCCGCGAGGCCGCCGACCTGCTCGACCTCACGCTCACCAGCCGCGACAAGGGGCCCGACGCCCTCCCGATGGCCGGCTTCCCACACCACCAGCTCGACGTGCAGCTGGTGAAGCTCGTCGCCGCGGGCCGCCGCGTGGCGATCTGCGAACAGATCGACGATCCCAAAACGACGAAAGGTCTGCTTCGCCGCGAGGTGACCCGGATCGTCACGCCCGGGATCGCCGCCGACGAGTCCTTGCTCGACCCCACCCGGCGGAACTGGCTCGTGGCGATCGCCCCCCGGGCCGTCCCCGGCCGGCGGTCCGTCGCGGATGCCCGTGCAGCCCGCGGCCTGGCCGCGACCGACGCCGCGGACCACGACGACGACCCGCCCTCCGCCGGCGACGCCGACGCCGGCATTCTCTGCGGCGTCGCCTGGATCGACGTGGCGGCGGGCCGGTTCGAGGCGGCCGTCGTGCCCCGCGACGAGGTCGCCGACCTGCTCCTGGGACTGGAGCCGGCCGAGTGCGTCTGTGCCGAGAAGGACCGCGACCTGGTCGAGGGGCTCGTCGGCGGCGTCGGGGGCGGCCTGCTCGCCTCGGCCTGCGCGGTCACCTCGCGACCCGACTGGTGGTTCGACGATGCGTCGTCGCGGGCGGCGGTCGACCGGGCCGTGCGGCACAAGCGGCTGGAGGGCCTCGGCTTCGACCTGCCCGCCGACCTGCCGGCGATCGCGGCGGCCGGCGGCATCGTGGCCTACCTCGAGGAAAACGAACCGGCGGCGGTGGCCCGGATCGAGTCGCTCGCCGCCTGGCGGCCGGGGCGCCGCATGGAGATCGACGAGGCCTCGCGACGGAGCCTCGAGCTGGTGCGATCGACGTCGGGCGGTCGCGGTCGCCGCGAGGGTTCCCTGGCGGGCGTGCTCGACCGCACGAAGTCGCCGATGGGAGCCCGGCTCCTCGCCGAGTGGCTCTCGGCGCCTTTGGTCGACAAGCCGTCGATCGATCAGCGGCTCGACGCCGTGGCCGCGGTCGTCGCCGACCCCTCGCTCGCCGCGCGGCTGGCCGAGCTGCTCACCGGCATCGGCGACATCGAGCGGCTCACCAGCCGTGTGATCTCCGGCCGCGCGGGCCCGCGCGACATCGAGCGGATCGGCCGCGCCACGGCGATCCTGCCCGACATGATCGCGGCGGTGGCCGGCCGCGGCGGCCTGCTCGGGGCGCTTGGCGACGGTATCGATCCCTGCACGGAGCTCACGCAGCGGATCGCGGCCACACTCCGCGAGGGCTGCCCCGTCTTCGCCCGCGACGGCGGCTTCGTCCGCCCCGGCTTCGACGCCCGGCTCGACGAGCTGGTGGAGCTGGCCTCAGGCGGGAAGGCCTGGATCGCCCGCTATCAGGCGCAGGAGATCGAGCGGACCGGGATCGCGTCGCTGAAGGTGGGCTTTAACCGGGTGTTCGGGTTCTACCTGGAGGTCGGTCGGACCCATGCCGCGAAGGTGCCGGCCGAGTACATCCGCAAGCAGACGGTCAAGAACGCCGAACGCTACACGACGCCCGAGCTCGACGACCGCCAGCGGCAGGTGCTCGGCGCAGAAGAGGAGTCGCTACGGCGTGAGATCGAGCTTCTGGAGCTCCTGCGGCTCTTCGTGGCGGAGCACCGGCCCGCGCTCGACCGCGTGGCGGACACGCTGGCGGCCCTCGACGTGCTGCGATCGCTGGCCGACGTGGCCCGGTCGCGGGGCTGGGCGCGTCCGGAGATCGCCGACTCGGGCGAGCTGTTCATCGAGGCGGGCCGGCATCCGGTGCTCGAGGAGCTGCTGCCGGCGGGCGGGCTGGTGGCCAACGATCTCGCCGTCGCGGCGGCACCGCCGGCCGACCGCGTTGCCGCGACGCCGCCGGCCGCGCCCTGCCTGCTGCTGGTCACCGGCCCCAACATGGGCGGCAAGAGCACGTTCATCCGGCAGGCGGCGCTCGTGGCAGTGCTGGCCCAGGCGGGCAGCTTCGTGCCGGCCCGGCGGGCCCGCGTGGGCATCGTCGACCGGCTCTTTGCGCGGATCGGCGCGGGGGATGACCTCGCCCGCGGCGCGAGCACGTTCCTCGTGGAGATGTCGCAGACGGCGAGAATCCTGAACCGGGCCACACCGCGGAGCCTCGTGATCCTCGACGAGGTGGGCCGCGGCACGAGCACGTTCGACGGGCTGGCGATCGCGCAGGCGGTGGTCGAGCACCTTCACGGCCGGGTCGGCTGCCGCACGCTGTTCGCGACGCACTACCTCCAGCTGGCGGCGCTCGACCGGCTGCCGGGAGTGGGCAACGCGCAGGTGCTCGTGCAGCAGCATCGCGACCAGCTCGTCTTCCTGCACCAGGTCGTGCCGGGGGCGGCCGACCGGAGCTGGGGCGTCCAGGTGGCCCGTCTCGCGGGGGTGCCGGCGGCGGTGATCGCCCGGGCAGGAACGCTGCTTGCAGCGCTGGAGTCGTCAGGGCCGGCCCCGGCGGCTGACGATGGGCCGCCCGCCCTGTTGGAACCGGACCATGCGGTGCCTCCGAGCCTCGACGGCCCCCGCGTCCAGCCCGT
>JBIJCD010000397.1:0-3600 GCA_044344895.1 Pirellulales bacterium
GCCATCCTGCTGGCGACGTTGGCAGCCGATCCCATGGTCGCCGGGCAGCCGATGAGCCGGTTGCTCGCTGCGCGGCTCGCCGCGGCCCGTGCAGCCGGGTAGCCGGCAGCGGTCCGCTCACCGGTACAGCGCGTGGGTCGCGATGTACTGCTCGACCGCCCGCGGCGTGCGATAGCGGATGCTGCGGCCCGCGGCCACCGCGGCCCGCAGGTCGCTCGCCCGGATGCCGATCGCCGGCAGGCGCACCCGCGTGTCGATGAGCCGCTCGAGCCGCTCCGCTCCGAACAGCGGCGCGAGCGCCGCCCGGCAGGCCGGAGCCCCGATGTCGTCGAGCGACTCCCGTTCCATCACGATGACCCGCGCCAGGTCCAGGATCCGGCCGGGCTCCCGCCACGTGGGCAGCCCCAGCGCGGCGTCGGGCCCGAGGAGCAGGCAGAGCTCGTCGCCCGGGTGGGAGGCCGCCAGCCGCGAGAGCGTGTCGACCGTGTAGCTCACGCCGCCGCGATCGATTTCATCGCTCGACACCGCGAAGGCCTCGTGGCCGCCGGTGGCCAGCGACAGCATCTCCACCCGGTGCCGCGCCGCGGCGAGCTGTCGCTCCCGCTTGTGCGGCGGGATGGCCGCCGGCACGAACAACACGCGGTCGAGCCGCGCCTGCTCGCGGCAGCACTCGGCCGCCACGAGATGCCCGAGGTGCACCGGGTCGAAACTGCCGCCGAACACGCCGATCCGCATGAGCACGTTTCTCCACCGCCGCGCCGTCGCACCCGCCGAGGGCTTCCTGCGGCCCGCGGCGGCACGCTCTAATCGCCTGCATGCCCTCCCAGCATACGAACCAGCGACAACTCTTCGAAACCACGCCGCAGTGGGTCGAGGACGACGCCCGCCGAGGAACGATCGCCACGGTGGTGCTGCCCGAAGGGATCGACAAGCCCCTCGACTACCTGGTGCCAGAGTCGCTCGCCGCCGCGGTGGAGCCGGGCCGGCGGGTGCGCGTGCCCCTGGGCCGGGGCAACCGCGAAAGGCTCGCCTACTGCGTCGCCGTGCGTGGCGGAGAACTGCCCCAGACGCCGCTGAAGAGCGTGGCGGGCGTGGAGGACGACGCGCCGCTGCTCTCGCCGCGGATGCTCGAGCTGACGAAATGGATGTCGGAGCGGTGGCTGGCCCGGTGGGGCGAGGTCCTCGAGGCCGTGCTGCCGGCAGGCGTCCGGCTGCGCCGCCGGGCTCGCGTCGATCCGCTGCTGGTGGCGGCCGCCGCGCCGCCGGCCCGAAAGCTCTCGCCCGCCCAGGCCCGCGTGCTTGCGGCCGCCTCGTCGCCCGCCACCGCCGCCGCGCTGGCCACCGCGTCCGGCGCCAGCCGCGCGGTCGTCGCCAGGATGGCGAAGACGGGCCTGCTCGTGCCGGCTGGCGGCGCGGAGCGACGGACGGCACACCCGTCGGCCGAGCGACAGCCGATCAGCCACGAGCGGCCGGCCGCGCTCTCGGCGGCGCAGGCCGACGCCCTCGAGGTGATCCTCGAGCCGCTCCGCGGCTGCAGGCACGAGACGGTCGTGCTGTTCGGCGTGACCGGTAGCGGCAAGACGGAGGTCTACCTGCAGGCGGTGGAGGAGACGCTCGCGGCAGGCAAGCAGGCGATCGTGCTGGTTCCGGAGATCAGCCTGACGCCGCAGACCTGCGACCGGTTCCGGGCCCGCTTCGGCAGCGTGGCGGTGCTGCACAGCCATCTCACGCCGGCCGAGCGTCACGCGCAGTGGCGGGAGATCGCCGCCGGGCACGTGGGCGTGGTGGTGGGCGCCCGCAGCGCCGTCTTCGCCCCCACGCCACGGCTCGGCCTCATCGTCATCGACGAGGAGCACGAGACGTCGTTCAAGCAGGCCACCGCGCCGCGCTACCACGCCCGCGACGTGGCCGAATGGCTGGCCCGGGCCGAGGGAGTGCCGCTCGTGCTGGGGTCGGCGACGCCGTCGCTGGAGACCTTCCACCGCTGCCTGGCCGGCGAGTGGCGGATGTGCCGGCTGCCCGGCCGCGTGGGCGGCTCGGAGCTGCCGGCCGTGCTCTCCGTCGATCTCCGCGACGCCGCCAGCCGCAGCCGCGGCGCGGTCAGCCCCCGACTGGCGGCAGGGATCCGCTGGGCGCTCGATGCCGGCGGCCAGGTGATGCTGCTGCTCAACCGGCGCGGGTTCGCCACCTCGATCCAGTGCCGGGCCTGCGGGCAAACGAGCCGCTGCCCGCAGTGCGACCTGGCGCTCACGCTCCACCAGCCTGGCAGCCGCGGCATCTGCCATGGTTGCGGCCTGGTGACGCGGCTGCCGTCCTGCTGCCCCGCGTGCGCGGCTCCCAACCTCGTGCCCCGCGGAACGGGCACGCAGCGGCTCGAGGACCAGATCCGCTCTGCGTTTCCCGGCGTGCGGGTCGCCCGCATGGACACCGACACCATGCGGACCCGCGGCAGCCACGAGCGCACGCTCGACGCCTTTCGCAACCGGGAGCTCGACATCCTGGTGGGCACGCAGATGATCGCCAAGGGGCTCGACTTCCCGGCGGTGATGCTCGTCGGCGTCGTCAACGCCGACGCCGCGCTGCACCTTGCCGATTTCCGTGCCTCGGAGCGGACCTGCCAGCTCGTGACGCAGGTTGCGGGCCGCAGCGGACGGGGGCCGCTCGGCGGCCGCGTCGTCGTGCAGACGAGCACGCCCGACCATCCCGCCATCCGCGCCGCGGCGGCCCACGACTACGAGGCGTTCGTGCGGAGCGAGCTGCCCATCCGCGAAACGCTGCTCTACCCGCCGTTCGGCAGCGTCGTGCGGTTCGTGGTCCGCAGCGGCCACGAGCAGGCGGCGGCCGACTGGGCCGCGAATATCGCGGAGCGGCTGCGGGCGGAAGCGGGCGGCACCCCGGCGATCCGCGTGCTCGGCCCGGCGCCGGCGCCGATCGCCCGGCTGCGCGACCGCTTCCGCTGGCACGTCCAGGCGCACGGCCCCGATCCGGCGGTGCTCCGCGACCTCGTCCGCCGCGCCACCGCCACGCTGCAGACCCCCGGCGCCGTCGCCTGGATCGTGGACGTCGATCCCGTCGAGATGCTGTAAGGCGCTTGGGTGGGTGCGTGCAGCCACGCGGCACTTCGTGTGGCCGCCGCCCGCTTTCCGCCTTTCATCCGGCGCAGCGGCCCGGGTACGATTGGGGCAGGAAGGCACACAGCTTCGATGGCATACCGCAGCTTCAAGGAGATTCTCGGCGAGACCAGTCTCGAGCGGAAATGCCGTTTCCTGTTCGGACTCTGCCTGCTCGTGCTGATCACCGGCAGCTTCTGGTGGTACGGCAGCAGCACGGAGGAGCTCGTCTACGCGACGACCCGCAGCACCGGCCGGCATCTCGTCGACGCCATCATGCTCCAGTACCACTGGAAGACGCTCGAGCCGGAGCAGCAGTACGCCAGCGCCATCGAATTCCTGAGCCGGACGCTGCAGAGCGAGCAGTACCAGAGCTGGCTGCTCGATCCCGACGCCGTGGCGGCGGAGCGGGCGAAGTATTCGCGGCTCGACGCCGCCGTCCTGGCCTACTTCCGAGACCGCCCGCCGGCCGCGGCCGTCGCCACCGGTG
>JBIJCD010000398.1:0-3590 GCA_044344895.1 Pirellulales bacterium
CGAGGTCATGCCGACAGCATACCCACGACGGTGCACGGCGGCAGATGGGGACGGCAGGAAGCTATTTTGCCGCGACGGCTTCGGCACGAACGGCACCGTCCGCGCCGCCGAGACGCCGAGACCAGCGGTCGGCGATCCAGTTCAGGCCCGGCGCCGCGGCGCCGTCTGCCGGCTGGACGGTGAAGATCCGGGCGAGCAGGTTTCTGCCGTGCGATTCGAGCCCCATCGGTCCGGCATCGGGCCGCTCGCCGAAGACGGGGTCCGGAGGCAGCCGATCCCTGGCGGCAAGAGCCGCCGCGGCATCGGGCCCCAGCCGGGCGTCGATGGCGACCGCCCGCTCGACGGCCCGCGCCGCGTCTGCATCGCGATCGAGGGCGGTGAGCACGATCGCCTGCCGCAGGAACGTGTCCGGCAGATCGGGTGCGATCGTGGCCGCCCGCCGGTAGGCGTCGAGCGCGGCCGCCAGCTTCGATGCGTCATGCACGGCGTTTCGCAGGTGCCGGTCACCGACCGCGACCAGCTTGCCGGCCCGCAGCCGCGAGTCACCGTTGCTCGATCGGATCGCGATGGTGGCCGCCGGGGGCCGCGCGGCCAGGGGGGGCGCCGCGGCCACCGGCCGCTGCGACGCCGCGACTGCGGCGTGCATGGCGGGGTTCATGCCGCGGCTCGCGGGAGTTCCCGCATTCGCAAAGCCGAAGCCCATGTAGGGAAGCACGCCGGCCGGGCCGAACGTCGGCGCGATCGAGCCGACGAACGGCGAGACCACGATCGGCTGCCAGCCCCAGCCACAGCCGACTGGAGAGAAGGTCGGGTAGTAGGTGCAGGGCCAGCCATAACAGCCGCCCCACGCCGGCCCATACCAGGCCGGACCGCACCAGCCGGGCCCTCCGACGACGAAGCTGCGGACGCCCCCGGAGAAGAATCCGCCGAACGGTCCGCCGAGGTAGACCGAGTTGGAATAGGCGAAACGCGTGCCGCCGTACCAGCCACCCCAGCCGCCGTAGACGCGCGGGCCGAACACCGGGCCGCACCATGCCCGCGGCCCCGAGCCGCCCCACCACCGGCCGTGCCACGCCGACGCCGTCCGCGGCTGGCTCCACGCCAATGCGGTGACGACGACGAGAACAGCGATCCGGCTCCACCGCTCCGACTTCGTGATCCTGGACATCCGCGACCCTCCCTGGGCGCGATCGGCAGGCCGCCAACGCGGCCCTCGACCGTGCAACAGATTCTACGCGAAAGCGACGCGGCGGTGCGAGCGGCGGTCGAGCGGCCGGTGGAATCGTCACCCGCCCGTTGAGCCCCCGGGGGGCGGGCGGTAGTCTCGCCGGCGAGGTCGGCATGAATCTGGACGGGAAAACGGGCGTCGAACTGGGCCGTGCACTCGGCCTCTCGCGGGAGACGGCGACCCGGCTGGCGGCCCTGCGGACGCCCGGCCGCATCCAGGACTTCGTCAATCGGATCCCTTGGAACCACGAGTCGGAGGGCCCGACGGCGTGGGCCGTGCAGGAGGTCCTGCGGCGACGGCGGGCCCACTGCATCGAGGGCGCGTTCGTCGCCGCCTGCAGCCTGTGGCTCGCCGGACACCCGCCCCTGCTCATGGACATGGGGGCGGCGCGGGGTGATGTCGACCACGTGGTCGCGCTCTTCCGTCGCGGCCGGCTGTGGGGCGCGATCTCGAAGAGCAACAGCCCGTTCCTCCGCTACCGCGATCCGATTCACCGCAGCCTGCGGGAGCTGTCGATCTCGTTCTTCCCGCAATACGTCAGGCGGCGTCGCAAGACCCTGCGGACCTACTCGGTCGCGGTCGACCTGCGGCGGCACGACCCGGCGCTGTGGGTGACGCACGCCGGGTTCTGCCACGACATGGTCGACACGCTCACGGCGGCACGGCACTTCGCGATCATTCCCGCCAACGCAGAAGCCGGATTGCGGCCGATCGACGAGATCGAGGCCCGTGCCAACACGCTTCGCGACCATGCCAGGTGACGCGGCTCCGAACACGTCCCCGCGGCCCCAGCCCGCGGGTCACATGCTCGCCTGACCCAGCACCCGCCGCAGCGCCGTCAGCGCGATTTCGCCGAACTGACGCGGTGGCACCCGCCACAGCTGCGGGTTGTGCAACTCCACGGCGACGGCGCCGCGATAGTCGATCGCGGTCAGTAGCCGCACGAGGTCATCTGGCGGCGAGCAGCCCTCGCCGGGCAGAATGCGGTCGGCGTCACCGGCCATTTCGCGGGGCACGTCGGCGATGTCGGAGAGCTGGACGTGCGCCAGCGTCTCGCGGGTGAGCAGCCCGAGGTCGAGCGGCTTGCTGGGGCCCACCGTGAAGTGGAACCAGTCGAGGCAGATGCCCAGTGCCGGGTGGCCGACGTCCTCGACCAGCGCCACGGCCGACTGCAGGTTGTTGGGGAAGCTGGCCCGGGCGTCGAATTCCAGAGCCAGCCGCACGCCGGCTTCGCCCGCCCGCTTCGCCGCCTCGGTGAGGCTCATCGAGAGCCGGGCAAGATCCTCGGGCCCGAGCGGGCCGAAGGCGTCGCCGGCGATCACGAGCACCGGGATGCCGAGCTCCCCCAGCAACGCCAGCCGGCTCTCGAAATGCCGCCAGTGCTCGCGGCGGGCGTCGCCCTGGCTCGTCAGCAGGCCGCCCTGAAAGCTGGTCGCCACGGCGGTGATGCCGTGCCGCGCCAGCAGATCCGCAAGCTCGGCCGGCGGGTGCGCCTCGAGAAACGCCTCGGCCTGGCCCAGCCAGAGATCGACCGCGTCGCAGTGGCCGGCGGCGTAGTCCTCGAGGATCGTCGGCAGCGACGCCTCGAGCGAAGACACCGTGGCGAGCGCGGGCCTCATCGCAGCCGCTCGCGGAGCAGTTCGACGCATTCTTCGATCGGCACCCGCGTCTGCACCAGCGTGTCGCGATCGCGGAGCGTCACGGTCTTGTCGGCGAGCGTCTGCCCGTCGATCGTCAGGCACCAGGGAGTGCCCGCCTCGTCCTGCCGGGCATAGCGGCGGCCGACCGAACCCTTCTCGTCGTACATGCAGGGCATGTGGGCCTTGAGCCGTCGGTAGAGGTCGACCGCCACCTCGGGCATGCCGTCCTTCTTGACCAGCGGCAATACCGCCGCCTTCAGCGGCGCGAGCCGCGGGTGGAGCTTGAGCACGGTGCGACTGCGGGGCTTGCCGTCCTCGTCCGGCACCTCGTCCTCATGGTAGGCGTCGCAGAGGAAGGCGAGCACGGCCCGGTCGGCGCCGGCCGACGGCTCGATGACGTGCGGCACATACCGCTCGCGGGTGGCATCGTCGAAGTAGCTCAAATCCTTGCCGCTGCCGCGGTGCCGCGGCTTGCCGTCGGGGCCGAGTTCCACGACCAGCTGGCCGTCGCGGCGGACGAGCTTCCCCTCCATGTGGCTGCGGAGGTCGAAGTCGCCGCGGTGGGCGATCCCCTCCAATTCGCCGAACTCGCCGTCGGCGAGGAACGGGAATGCGTATTCGATGTCGGCCGTGCCGACGGAATAGTGGGAGAGCTCGTCGGCGCCATGCTCCCGCAGCTGCAGCTTGCCGGCGGTGAGGCCGAGGCTCAGATACCAGTTCCA
>JBIJCD010000537.1:0-3589 GCA_044344895.1 Pirellulales bacterium
GAGTCTCCAATCATTGTCATGAATGGAGATCTGCTCACTCAGTTGTCTTTTGAGTCACTGCTGCGCTTCCATGAGGAACGTAATGCAGACCTCACCATGGTGGTGCGCGAGAATTCATTTCAGATTCCGTACGGCGTCGTTGCAGTTGAGGGCTCATCAATCGTCGGAATCGACGAAAAGCCCTCGAAGAAACTTCTTGTTAATGCAGGTATCTATGTCATCAGCGCGAGAACACTCTCATTGATCCCCCAAGGTTCCTACTTCGATATGCCGGCACTATTCGCTGCCGCTATTTCTGCCAAGAGATCGGTAGTGGCGTTCCCTCTTCACGAGTATTGGATTGACATCGGACGTGTTGAAGAACTTGAACGTGCACAACGCGAATGGGTTGAGTACCGCTCTTGAGAATTGGCGTCATTGGATTTGGATCCATCGGAAGTCGGCATGCACGAATTCTCCGGGATTTCGGTCACGACGTGTGCATAGTTTCGGCCCGTGAAAACAAGGACTTTCCCCGCGTCTCGTCATTAACTGACCTCTTGAGGCTTCACTCACCCGAATATCTTGTAATTGCCTCACCTACTTCACAACACATTGAAGACCTCACCGAACTCTCTCGACAGCAATTCAACGGTCCGATTCTCATTGAGAAACCGCTGTTTCACCACTCGCTACCAATTCCTCCACTCGCAACCACTCAAGTGGCAATCGGATACAACCTACGATTTCACCCATTCACTCAACTCCTCAAAGACACTGTGAACACTCACAAACATGTAACTTCTGCCGTTTTGAATGTGGGACAACTACTTACGAAGTGGCGACCTGGACGCGACTATCGAGACACTTCTTCGGCAAAGCGATCAATGGGAGGTGGTCTGCTTCGGGACTTGAGTCATGAACTTGACCTCGCGCGTTTTCTCTTTGGAGACATTCTCGACTTCGATGTCACAGGCAAACGGTCGGGACTCCTCGAAGTTGATGGGCCCGACAGTCTGAAAATTACTGCAACAACACCTTCGTGTGAGCGTCTCGAGATCCTCCTCAACTATCTCGACGAGCCAGCACAACGAACTACAACCTTAATAACAGACGGCAAGACCACGAGAGCTGATTACGTGCACAACATTTGGAAACAGGATGACGTAATGACAATCATTGACGTTCAGCGCGACGACACTTACCGTGCCATGCATGAGGCAGTTCTTTCGGGTGATTTGAAGACGTGTGCGACGCTTGACGATGGATTGCGCATAGTGCAGCTCATCGACCGATTGGAAGAGCAGCTGTCTGAGGTCGTCCAATGAGGATGATTTGCACCATATGTGCTCGTGGCGGATCAAAGGGTGTACCACGAAAGAACATTCGCCGGCTCGACGGAATTCCACTTCTTGCGCATACCCTCCGACACGCCATCGCTGCCGATTGTTTTGATGCCATTGCCGTCAGTAGCGATGATCAAGAGATTCTCCAGGTAGCGCATCAGCATGGTGCGACGATTCTTGTTGAGCGGCCCAAGGAGCTTGCACAGGATGACTCCGCAAAGCTGCCCGCAATTCGGCATTGTGTCGAAGCAGTTGAGGCACTGACGGGAAAAATTGACATCGTTGTCGACCTTGATGCCACCTCGCCTCTCCGCAATACCGAAGACGTCATTAACGCCATTCGTATGCTCACTGAATCACAGTGTGACAACGTCGTTACTGCAACAGAGTCACGGCGATCTCCATACTTCAACATGGTTGAAAAAAGTTCCGATGGGTCTCCTCGGATCGTCAAGCCACTTGACGGTTCGATCGTGAGGCGTCAAGATGCCCCAGCCACATTTGATATGAACGCTTCAATATACGTCTGGCGTCGGGACTCCCTCTTTAGTCAAGACCGAATAGTGCACGCAGGCACCCGAATGCTGATAATGCCTCCGGAGCGATCGCACGACATCGACAGTGAACTAGATTTTGACATCGTGGAATTCCTACTCAGCCGACGAGAACCTCGGTGAGTCTGTACCCCGATTTGGCTGGAAAAGTTGTCCTCGTGACTGGGGGAGCTGGTGTTTTAGGCAGTGCTTTCTGTCAAGCCTTTGTTGAACAAGGTTCCAAGGTGATTATCACAGATGTTGACTTGCCGGCTGCAACCACACAAGCAGATCGGCTTCCACCGCAGGATGTTCTTCCCCTTCACATGGACGTGTCGCAACCAGACTCGGTAAACAATGCATTCCAGCAGATCACGAGTCGGTACCAGACGATTGACATTGTCATCAATAACGCAGCAACCAAAACTGCGTACCTTCAAGAATTTTTCACTGACGATGTTGACTTTTCTCCGACAACATGGCGAGAGGTGATGAGCACAAATCTCGACGGGATGTTCTTTGTAGCACAGGCAGCCGGCCGGCACATGTTGACTCAACGTCGTGGATCAATCGTGCAGATTGCATCCATTTACGGGATTGTTGGGCCTGACCAAAGAATCTATGCAGGCTCCAACTATCTGGGACATCAAATTTCCAGTCCAGCCGTCTATTCAGCATCCAAAGCGGGAGTACTTGGATTGACCCGACATCTCGCCACCGCATGGGCGGATCGAGGCGTCCGAGTAAATTCTGTAACTCCGGGTGGTGTGGAGAGCGGACAGAACAACACCTTCACCGAGAAGTACTCCAACAGGGTTCCCCTTCAACGAATGGCGACACCGAATGACATCCTTGGAGCAGTCTTGTTCCTTGCCTCAGATTCCTCGTCCTACATCACCGGACATAACTTGGTTGTGGACGGAGGATTAACAGCATGGTGACATACAGAATTTCGGCGCCAAAACAAATTGACTTTACTCCGTTTCAAGAGTCGGAACCTAACGTCCAGGCAAAATTCGGGCTTCCCAATAAGGTCAGTTTCTGCAGAGTCTGCGTCATCTCTAATCAGCGACCAAACTCCTCGATTGAGTACAGCCATACATCGGCATCCCAGAAGGCAACTATCAATTTTGACTCACACGATGTCTGCGATGCCTGCAAAGTTGCAGCTCAGAAGAAAGAGATCAACTGGGATGAGCGTGAGTCGCAGTTATGGGAGTTGTGCGATAGACATCGCCGCAACGACGGATCTTACGACTGCATTGTTCCTGGGTCGGGTGGCAAGGACAGCTTTTATGCCGCACATATTCTGAAGCACAAATTTGGAATGCACCCTCTGACTGTGACCTGGGCACCGCATGTCTATACCGAGTGGGGCTGGAGGAATTTTCAACGGTGGATTCATGCAGGATTTGATAACTATCTGTGCACACCGAACGGGCGGATCCATCGACTATTGACTCGACTCGCTGTTGACAACATGTTCCATCCATTTCAGCCATTCATTATCGGGCAAAAGTCATTGGCACCAAAAATGGCAGTGCTTCATAACATCCCACTCGTGTTCTACGGAGAGAATGAGGCGGAATACGGTAATCCGATTGGTGATACAAAGTCAGCAACTCGAGATTGGAAATACTTCACGGCTGAAGATCCATCCAAGGTGTTCCTTGGCGGAGTGTCGCTGAAGGAACTTGAGGAGAGCTTTGATGTTCCAAGGGTAGAACTCCA
>JBIJCD010000399.1:0-3580 GCA_044344895.1 Pirellulales bacterium
CGTCCACCAGAATTCGGGCTCCGTGGCGGCGAGGATCGACGCGATCGCCTCGCGGTCGTCGCGGTCGATCGGCCCGAAGCCGGCGACCTCCCTGCCCGCGCAAAGGATCTCGTGCAGCCGGCCGCCGAGGTGCCGCTTCACCGGCTCCGGCAGCCGGGCGAACTGCCCGCCGTGGACGAGGTGGCTCAAGCGACGGGCGAACAGCCGCCGGTCGAGGTCGAGCTGGTGGAGCGAGCGCCCCTGTTCGTCGTGCGGCCCGCGGGCCGAAAACTCGGCCGCGAAGCCCGATGTGCCCCGCACCGGCGACGTGAATGTGATCGCATCGGCCAGGAGCAGGCACCGCAGCAGCCGGTCGCCCGCCTGCGCGACGCGGAGCCGCGTCGCATCGCTCGCGCTTCCCGCGGGCAGGCCGAGTTCGGCGTCGAGCCGGGCCGCCGCCCGCGATTCGGCGGCCGCCCGGGTCATCAGGTTATGGGCCTGCGACTGGTGTTCGAGCACCAGCAGCGCCACGATGTCGCTCGTCGCCACGGGATACCGATTCGCGGCCACCCGGTCGGGCAGCCGCGTCAGGTTCGCGCCGTTCTCGACGTCGAACGGCTCGACGAGCGTGTGGCCGGAGTAGGTGGTGTTGCCCATGTGCCGCATGTCGCCGTGGGTGCCGGTGACGTACCAGCCGCCCCACCGCTGCACCAACGGGCTCGCATCATCGGTGACGAACGACGCCGCGCCGGAGACGAACCGTCCGGCCGGATTCGTCATCACCGAGCGGACGAGGAACCCCGGCACCCCCTGCGTCCGCTGTGACACATGGCAGATGACGCACTGGTCGGTGTCGCGAGCGAGCCGCGGCGCGGCACCGCGGCCGGCCTCGAGCGTGTGGAAGACAGCCCCTTCGTCGGGATCGATCGACGCAAGCTCGATCAGGTCGCTGTCGGGGAGCCAGCCGACGTAGGTGTCGTCGTTGAAGTAGACGGCCCGCGGATGGGCGGGGTCGATCCGGTGCGACTGGAAACTCGTCTTCGAGAACACGAGCACCTGCGACGAGACCGGAATCTCGAGGGCCGCGAGCAGGTCGGGAAGCACGCCGAACCGCGGATCGTCACGGAGTCGCAGCAGGCCGGCGTCGAGCCGGGCGGCCAGTGCGTCGACCCGGCCAGCCGCGGCCCCGGCGGCCTCGTCACCGCGGGCCACGAGGGCAGCGGCGACCGCGACGGCGCACCCGATCGTCGCCACGACGCTGGTTCGGACCGCCATGTTTCCCTCCCGCGGGGCGGCCATCAGAGCCACCCCTCATCCTACGCGGGCCATCCGGAACACGACGCTCAGGCGGCCCTCGGCGCCCGGCCCACCACTAGCCGCGACCGCGGCTGCCATCGAACTGATTCTTGCCTCAACGCAAGGATCCAGCTAACATAATCTTCATAAACGGGGTGGCGGATCGGATGGCTGACGGACCGGGCCGAATCGGCCCCGACGGCAACGTCCGATGCTTCTTTCCCGCATTCATTCGGTTGTTGTTCGGTCATCGGCCTCCGGCCGTGTGCATCGTCTCGTCGATCTTCAGGTCATCTCCTTATCTCCATTTTTCAAAAGGGACCGATCATGTCTCGCTCATCCACCATTCGCTCCGGCGGGCCGTGCGTGCCCGCCACCTGCGGCCGCCGCGGCTTCACGCTCGTGGAACTGCTCGTCGTGATCGCCATCATCGGCGTCCTCGTCGGCCTGCTCCTGCCGGCCGTGCAGGCGGCCCGCGAGAGCGCACGCAAGTCGTCGTGCCAGAGCAACTTCAAGCAGATCGCGCTGGCGCTCATCAACTACCACGAGGTGAAGAAGGGCCTGCCGCCGAACGTCCACGACAACCTCCCCGTCAACGGAACGTCGTTCGCTGCGGCCGACAACATCACAGGCCTGGCCTGGTCGTGCCTCCTGCTGCCATACATCGAAGGTGGGGCGATCTGGGATCAGATCAACACCGACACGAATGGCCTCAAGGTCAACTGGCAAAACACGCCCAGCGGCACCGCGGGGATCACGCAGACCCTCGCGAAGCAGTCGATCAAGGTCTACGAGTGCCCGTCGAACGAAAACTACGGCACGCCCGGCAACGGCGGCTGGGGCAAGAACAATTATGCCGCCAACGGCGGCACACATCACTTCGCCCACAGCACCGTCAGCCCCACGGGGGCGACGGCCGCCCAGATCGCCTCGGGAGCGGCCACCGTGAACATGTTCGGCGGAGAAAAGAACGGTCTGTTCACACCCTATCACAAGACCGCCGCCATACAGTTCAGCGATGTCCGCGACGGCCTGAGCAAGACGCTCCTGATCTGCGAGCATTCTTCGACGCCTGAACTTGCCGCGACGAGCATGAGCTGCGGTGGCACCGCAGCCTGCAACTGGACTGGAAAAATCTGGATCGGTGGCCGGGCCATCTCGGCGGCCGACGGCTGGCGGACCGGCGTCGTCAACGAAGACACCGATAACTACGGCGGCAACGACGCCAACCATCTCATCAACCGGTCGGCCCAAAACTGGCCGGCCCAGCAGGGGTCGAGCCCGCACGCGGGCGGCGGCATGTTCAGCGCCCTGTGCGACGGCTCCGTGGTCTGGCTGAGCGAGGCCATCGACCAGGAGACCTACCGCCGTCTGCGGCACCGGCGCGACGGGCTGGCGGTGAGAGTTCCGGAATAGGCGGCCGCCTCGTCGCCGTTGTCTTCGCACGTTTCACGCCTTTTTCACACATCGCCGAAGCGTTGTGTTGTCCTGTCTCCTTCGCAACAGGCTCATGTCATGTCCATCTCAATCCGGAAAACCTCTGCCGCGGGCTTCACGCTGGTGGAGCTGCTCGTCGTGATCGCCATCATCGGCGTGCTCGTCGGCATGCTCCTCCCGGCGGTGCAGTCGGCCCGCGAGAGTTCCCGCCGGTCGACCTGCCAGAACAACCTCAAGCAGCTGGCGCTCGGCTGCCTGAACTACGTCGATGCGAAGAAGGCGCTCCCGCCCGAGGTGCACGACAGCCTGCCCATGATCAACACGGGCACGTCGTCCACCGACAACATCACCGGCCTCGGCTGGGGCTGCCTCATCCTGCCCTACGTCGAAGGCTCCGAGATTTTTAATCGGATCGCGGCTGACACGGGCAACCTGTCCAAGAACTGGCAAGACCCCACCTGCACCACGACGCAGACCCTCGCCAGAACCTCGATCAAGGCCTACGAGTGCCCGTCGAACGAGAAGTTCGGCGAGCCCAATACCGCCCGCGGCAGCTTCGGCAAGATGAACTACGCCTGCAACGTGGGCACCGGCTACCCGTTCGGCGCGACCAACGTCGCCGGAGTGACCGGCACGCAGGTGCTCACCGGGGCGGTGACGCTGAGCATGTTCCAGAACGACCGCGGCGGCGTGTTCTGCTACTGGCATCGGCCGGCCGCGGTCAAGCACTCCGACATCCGCGACGGCCTGAGCAAGACGCTCATGATCTGCGAGGCCTCGTCGACGCCCGAACTCGCCCCTTCGATGAGCTGCACGGGCACCGCCAGCTGCGCCCACGACGGCAAGATCTGGATCGGCGCCCGCAACG
>JBIJCD010000048.1:0-13089 GCA_044344895.1 Pirellulales bacterium
GACCGCGTCACCGTGGGAGACGGCTCGCTCGATGATGGGCAGCTGCGTGTGCATGTCGCGATTCCTGCGCGGCCCGGCCCGCCGCTAGCCCACGATCGACCTGATCACGAAGAACGCCAGCGACGGACCGACGAGGCAGCCGAGGCCGGTGAAGAACGTAGCCGTCATCGCGCCGTAGGGCACGAGCCGCTCATCGGTGGCGGCCAGGCCGCCGGCCACGCCGCTGGTGGTGCCGAGCAGGCCGCCGAAAATCATCGCCGACCGCGGGTTGTCGAGGCCGATGGCCGGGGCGACCAGCGGCGTGAGCGTCATGCAGAGCACCGACTTGACCAGGCCCGCCGCGACGCTGAGCGCCACGATCTCGCTCGACGCGCCCAGCGCCGCCCCCGTCACCGGGCCGACGATGTACGTCGCCGCGCCGGCGCCGAGCGTCGTGAGGCTGACGGCATCGCGGTAGCCGAACGCCCAGCCGACCACCGCACCGACGAGGAACGACACCGCGATCCCCAACGCCAGCGAGACTGCGCCCGCCATTCCGGTGCGGCGAAACACCTCCAGCCGCACGCCGAAAGCGGTGGCCACGATCGCCAGGTCGCGGATCATCGAGCCCCCGACGAGCCCGATGCCCGAGAGCCACTCCACGTCGGCCAGTCCCTGCTTGCCGCCGGTGGCGGTGCCGCCGAGGTAGGCCAGTGCCAATCCGACGAGGATCGCGATCGCCGACCCGTGCACGCGGCCGGCGGTGAGTCGCCGCGATACCCAGTTCGACGCCGCCATGATCCCACCCACCACAACCAGCGCCGTGACGAGTGGATAGCCGTCGAACACCGGGGCGGCGATCTCGCGGACTTTTCCCCAGGCATCCATCATGGCGAACGGTCCTCTCCCGCATCGGCCGGCTGCAGGCCGTCCATGCAGCCACGCGCATCAGGCCCGCCGATGCGGCTGACCACCGGCACGAGCAGCAGGCAGGCCACCGTGGCCCCCGCACCGGCGAGAATCGCGGCCGGCCCTCCCGAAAGCGCAGCCCGGACGTTTTGACTGGCCGCGATCGCCACGGCCACCGGCACGTAGATCGCACCCCAGTAGAGGATGCCCGACCGGGTGGTGGTCGCGAGTGGGGCGGCGCGCGACATCCGGTCGGTGATGAGAATGAGCAGGAGCATGGCGATGCCGACGCCCCCCACGTTGGCATCGATGCCACAGGCCAGCCCGAGGAGCCGGCCGGCAAGCAGGCCGCAGATGAGCGAGAACGCCAGGATCGCCGAGCCGTAGATCGCCATGCCGCCAGCCTCGCCGCTCCCCGGAAAATGACATCCCCAAGCCCGCATCGCCCGGCGGTCGGCACGCGCTGGTCGCGGGACGGCGGCGAGAATACCCCAGAATGGCCGCCGGCAGAATGGCCCGCGGCGGCAATGCCTGCCCGGAGAGTCACGCAACTGCCGGCGCGGCCGGCCGTTTGAAGCAGCAGGCCGACGGCGAACTCGTCTGGTGTCGCCGACGTGGATCACCTGTGCGCGGCCGGCCGCCCCGAACGCCGCCGGCCATCGATCGCATCCGCTGCATGCGCCGTCGAGGTTGGCGGTGTGCTCGGCCGGGTCCGCCGCGGCCCGATCCCCGCTAGCCCGGCTTCTTGGCGGCCGGCAGCAGCGCGTGCGGCACCACCAGCCGGTTGCGCAGCCGCATGGCGAGGAGCTCGTTCTTGATCGCCTGCCGACGGACCAGCGTGAGCAGGTTCTTGTTCGCGGCGACCATTCGTACGGCCCTTTCTATGGACGAGGACCGAACATCCCCCGTCCCTGCAATACGCAGGCGGTCGCGGAATGTTCGCCGGCTTTTCCGGTCGCGACGGCCGGCGGCGGGCCTGCCGACCATGCGGTTTGTGCGGCTTTCGTGCCGGGATTTGCCCCCGGGATTCGTCTCGCCGCTCGTCAGGGCGTGCCGGTGGCCGGGGGCCCGAAGCCCGCGGAAGTCATCCATTCGGCCACCCGGGCTGGCCAGTCGCTGACCGGCCGGCCCGGCTGCCGCCGCATGCCGAAGCCGTGCCCGCCCTGCGCGTAAACGTGCAGTTCGGCCGGCAGGCCATGCCGCTTGTACGCCAGGTAGAGCATCGCCGCCTCGATCGGGTTCCTGCCGTCGTCGTGGGCCACGACGAAGCAGGCCGGCGGCGCGTCGGCCGGCACCGCGAAGCCCGGCCTGAACTTCGTGGGATCGTCCTTGTCGAGGAAGCCCCCGCCATAGACGAAGACGAGAAAGTCGGGGCCGCGCGGGTCGTCGAGCTGCGGGTCCTGCGGGTAGGTTCTCGGGCCTCGGTCCCAGGCGGCGTGGCCGGCCAGGTTGGCGCCGGCAGAGAAGCCGAGGATCCCGACCCGCTGTGGATCGACGCCCCATTCCGCAGCCCGGTGCCGCACGATGCCGAGGGCCCGCTGCGCGTCCTCGACCGGCAGGGTGAAGTGCTCCTGCTCGTCCCGTGTGGGCGTGCGGTACTTGAGCAGCACCGCCGTCACGCCGAGCGAGTTGAGCCACTCGCAGACCTGCGTGCCCTCGTGCTGCCACGAGAGGAACATGAACCCGCCGCCCGGGGCGACGATGACCGCCGGCCCACCGGACCGGCCGGACGGAAAGACCGTGATCGTCGGATCGGAGACGTCCGTCACCCGGTTCGGCTGCGGCCCGCCGAGCGACCGGAACAGCTTCCCGGTCGCCTCCGACATCGGCCGCATGGCAGTGGGCGGGCCGGCGGGCCAGAGCTGCACCGTCACCGGCTCGGCGGCCACGCCGGGAACACACATGCAGACGACGAGAAGCCACTGGCAGGGAATGGAGGCACGCATGGGAATCCTGTCTGAAAACGAAGTGTCGTCGCGAGAATGTCGTCGACCCGTTGAACATGATCTCCGGCGGCGGGGTGGCAAAACAAACCGCCCCGTGCAGGCCGGATTATGCTACGGGGCGGCCATTCGCCTGCCGCCTCCGGCCGTCCCCGCTCGCTTCGCCACCTGGTGCACGATGAAAAAGCCGCGGCATGCCCCGAGCCGAAGCCCCGCGGCCCGAGGCCTGTGTGCGGCGGCGCTGGCGCTGGCAGCCGCCTGCTGCGCCCCTGAACGCGCGTTCGCCCAGGCCGAGCCTCCGCGCGGCTGCGCGACCTATCCGGCGTTCTACGAGGCGCACGAGGTGGTGCAGGATTTCTTTCCCTGCGGGTTTTATGGCGGACCCGGCGCCCACCCCATGCTCGGCATGCCGCCGGCACTCGCGGCGGAAGTGAGCCTCGAACGGTTCGCCGACTACGGCATCAACACCGTCATCTCCCCGTTGGACATCGTCCAGCGGCGGGGGCCGCCGGCGCTCGGCGACCTGGGGCGATTGATCCACAGCACGCTCCTGCCGCGGTACGAGATCAAGGCGCTCCCCACGCTGGCCGCGCAGGGATTCCGGTTCGACGCCCCCGCGTTCGCTGGACTGCAGCGCAACACGCCGCTGTTCTCGCCGGTGGAGATGGCCGCAGTGGAGCAGAAACTGGCCGACAAGCTGGCCCTCGCGGCAGACGTGGCCGGCCGCTACCCGGAGACGGTCATCGGCTTCATCTCGGACGACGAGCCCCACCTCCTGGCCCCCGCGACCGCGGCCGCACGGCTGCTCGAGAATCACACCGGCAGGCTGGCGACGTTTCCCATGCCGACCTACGACACCTCGGTGGCCTTCTCCGAACACGTGCGGCCGATGCTGGCCAACTGGTACGTCTGCGGAGATGCGTCGCGCGACAGCTGGTGCATCGCCGCCCGCATGCGGATGATCGCCCGCAACCTGCCGGGTCGGCTGTTCTGGTTCGTGCCGCTGGCGATCTCCTACACCGGCGGGCACGAGCCGACCCTGCCGAACACGATCGATTCGCGGCCCATGCGGACCGAGCTGCGGCTGCAGTGCTGGTCGGCCGTGGCCACCGGCGCCAAGGGGATCCTGTTTTACAACCCCGGCGGATGGGCCTTCACCTGGGGCGGCAACGAGGACGCGCTGTTCGACTCGATGGGCCGGCCGAACGCCCCACATCCCCGCCAGGACAACCTTGCCGAAATCAGGGCGCTGGCCGCCGACTTCACGGCGATCGGCCCCGCGCTCCTGACCGCCTGCCCGATCGTCGACCCGCCCGTGCGGATCGACTGCGAGGGCGTGCGGTACGCCACGTTCAGCGGCCCGGCGGTCGACTGCGGGCTGTTGCAGGACGCCGCGCGCAAGCGTGACTTCCTCGTTCCCTGGAACAACGACATCGACCGGGAGCGGCAGGGCACGCTCCACGTACCCGCGAATCTGCTAGCGGGCGGGCGCCAGCTCTACGACCTGCATGACCTGCGTCGGGTCGACGTCGGCGGCGACGGCACGTTCGCGGTGACGCTACCGCCGGGCGGCGGCCGGGTCTACATGCTGGCCGATGCCGACTCCTTCGCGTCCGTCCAGGACGACATCCTGCGGCACCGCGTTCGGCCGGACCGGGTGCGGGCGCAGTCGCTCGCCCGCCGGATCCGCGCGAAGGCCGGCTCACGGCCGCCGGAAAGGCTCTTCGCGGCATCCGACGCGGCACTCGCGCGGGCACGGACCGCCGAGGAGGGCCGCGGTTGGGCCGCGGCCGCCGAAGCCTACCGCGAGGCGATCACGAACCTCGAGCAACTGGCCAGGGACCTGCCCACGGCCGCCGTCGAGGCGACGCTCGACCGGGCCGGCGGCATCATCGCCGCAGCCGACGATCTGATGCGGACGCACGACGCCAGGCTCTACGGCATTCCCCCAATGACCGACATGGTGCGGCTCGCCGACCCGAAGCTGCCCGTGCAAGCCGAGCAGCGGGAATGGATCTCCCTGGTGAAGCGGTACCTCGACCTCGAATACAAGCTGTTCACCGGCGCGGGGGGAGCCGACCGCTCCGCGGCGGACGCTCTGGTCCGCGACGCCACGTCCTACCGGTCCCGGCTCTGGCGGAAGTTCTCCGCACGGCTGGCCGAGCGCCGGCTGCCGATCCGCGTGGCGATCGTCACCCCCGACCGCGACGGCGTCGAGGAAACGATGGCCTACGCCTGGGCGTACGGCCAATGCGAGGCTTGCTGGATCGCGCCGGACGAACAGGGCGAGCTTGTCGACAGCGACGGACGGACGTTCGCTCCCGACGAGTACGACGTGGTCTGGGTCCACCAGGTCCGCTATGCGTCGCCGCCGGCCGAGGCCGCGGCGGTCGATCCGGCGCGGGCGGTCATGCCGGCGCTCATGCAGCCCGCCGTCGTGGCGGCGGTGCGCGAGTATCTCGCCGACGGCGGTGGCCTGCTGCTCACCGGGATCGCCGGGCTCTACGCGCTGCCGCTGGGCCTCGAGCAGGTGCTGCCGGACCGGCTCAGCGAGAACGGCTACCTGGCGAGGGACCTGGCGGTCGGCATCGTGCCGGCGGCCGGCGCCGGCCGGCATCCGGCGCTAGCCCACGTGCCGGCGGCCGGCCACCTGACCAACGGCGGGCCACGCGGCCAGACGGTCGCGTCGGAGTGCGTCTGGGAGAAGCGCCGGCCCACGGGCACCGTGCTCGCCCAGGAGCTCGACGCGCAGTACGGCCGCCTGGCGGACGTGGCCACGGTCGTGCAATACACGCTCGGCAAGGGCACGGTGCTGGTGCTCGGCGGGCTGGGATGCGATCTCACCCCGGGCAGCGTGCCCGACGGCGACGGCCGGGGCCGCACGCGTCGGACGATGCTCGATGCGCTGGAATACCTCGCCGGAGGCCGCCCGGTCGGCGTCGACGACTCCGCCGCCGCGGCCGCGGCGACGATCGCCGTAGCCCGACCGCTCGGCAGGCGCGACGCCCGGCCGGAGGTGGGGCCGAACTGGATGCAGAACGCCCGGGCCCGCGTCGAGATCGTCACCAACGATGCCGGGCCGACGCCCGCGTTCCGCTACCTCCGCTGGGACGACAACACGTCCGCCTGGCGGCCCTTCCTGGCGCACGCCTCGATCGGCTCGAACATCCTCGACCCGGCGGCGCTGGCCAAGGTGCAGCAGAAGTACAACGCCTACAACACGTTCGACGGCGTGGCACCCCGGCGGGTGATTCCGGCGCTGGGGGAAGACTCGGCGTCGCTGACCTTCAGGCTGGAGCGGCCCGATCTCTGGGCGGAGTACCGGCTGACGCTGCTCAAGGATTCGCCGTTTCTGCTGGTGGAGCAGTCGGGACAGGCGGGGCCGGAGATGGCCGGTTCGGCGACGCTGATCCTCGATCCTCCGCTGGAGATCGGCGTGGCCGGCACCGGCGACAATCCGGCCGAGACCGCCGAGCACCTCGCCCGCGATCACCGTGACCAAGGATGGCTCTTGCGGATCAAGCGGTCATTCGCGGCCGCGACGCCGGGCGACTCGCGGATCTGCGCGATCATCCCCGCCTCCGTCGCCCCGCAGCCCCAGGTGATCCTCATGACCCCGGGCATCCGTCAGCTGAGCCAGGTGTCGCTGCCCTTCTTCTTCGTCGGCCACGTCGGCCCGGCGGCGGCCGACGCGGCGGCGCTGCAGCAGTGGGTGAACGAACAGTTCCCGCCGCTCGAACCGTTCCGCGTGCCGCCGCCGAAACGTTAGGGTGCATGCGTGGCGGGCGGCCGCCCGTCGGTGCTTCGCTCGACATCCTGCCCAGCAGCCGGCAGTCGCTGCCAGGCACGCTCGGTTACGCGATCTCCAAGCAGCAGCGCACGGCGAGCCGGGATCGGCGGAAGCTCGACGAGCTTGGAGGATTTCGCATACCCAAAACGTCTGCCGCGGCACAGGCCGTCGCGCGAAATCATCCCGCGAGGAGACTTCCGCCGTCCCGGCGGTGATCACTCCAGCATCAGATGCGATCGAAGGCCGTCACTGCGTAACGCGGAGCGTCTCCATCCAGGCCACCACGTCGACCAGCTCCTCGGCCGAGAGCGTCGCCGCCAGGTCGGCCGGCATCAGCGACACCGGCTGCTTCACCAGCTGCTCGACCTCCGCGGCCGGCAACGTGACGTCGATCCCGTCAGCACCGCGGATCACCACCTCCTTCGGCGACTGGGAGACGAGCAGGCCCGTGATGCTGCGGCCGTCCTCGAGCAGCACCGTGTGGGTCTCGTAGCTATGGCTGATCGCCGCCGACGGCGCGAGTACCGACTCGTAGAGCGCTTCGCGGGAAAGCTTCGCGCCCACGCCCGAGAGATTCGGCCCCACCGACTTCCCCTCGCCGTTGACGACGTGGCACTTCGCGCAGGTGCCGGCGCCGGCGAAGAGGGACTTGCCACGGCCGGGATTGCCCTGCCGCTTCACGAGCTCCGCGACCGGCGGCAGCTTTTCGCCCCCCTTCCCCTTCGGCATCGGCAGCACCTCGGCCGCCGCCTGCCGCACGTCGGCCCACTGCGTCGAGGCGATCGCCACGGCAGCCACCTGCGGCAGCACGCCCGTGAGCCGGCCGTCCTTGGCGAGCGCGACGATCTTCTTCGCGCCCGTCTGCGATCGCGCCAGTGCCCGCACCGCCGCGGCCTTCATCTCGTCGGTCGTGCCGGCGTCGGCGACGAGCCCCTCAAGGATGCCGATCGCCCGGCCCGAGCCGCGGATGCCGATGGCGTCGAGCAGCCGCATGGCCGCCGCCTTGTCGCCCGCCAGCGCCGCCTTCACGCGATCCGCGCCGCCCCCGTCGAGCGCGGCGCCGACGGCGGCCGCCGCCACCGCACCGGCGGCCGACTCGGAGGCGGCCAGAGACACGAGCTGGTCGGTACGATCCGCGAGACCGAACCGCTGCACGATGTCGACGAACTGCCGGGTGCCCGCCGCGGCGTCGGCAGCTTGGGCGATCCGCTTCGCGACCACCGGATCGGCGGCATCCGCCGGCGCGAGTCGCAGCACGAGCTCGGGCAGGATCACTCGCAGCTTCTCGTCGGGCCCCAGCCACCCGGGCCCCTCGTGCCGTAGGGTTTCGCCGACGGCCTCGGCCGTCCGGCCGCCGTCCTGGAAGTCGAGCGCCCGCAGCAGCGCCAGCGACTCGGCCGTGGTGACGTTCGCATCAGTGATGAGCAGGCACTGCATCGCGGCCGATTTCGCCCCACGGCTCCGCCAGACGATCTCGCGGCCGGCGGCGTCCTTGGGGCCAGACGTCTTCGCCAGCCAGGCCTCGAGCCGGCCGTCCCACTGGCCCTCTGCGCCGATGCCGAGCGCCTCAAGCTCCCAGCGGTCGCCGGCCGTGTGCTTGGCCGCCACGTCAGCCCAGGCCCGGTCGGCCCGCTCGCCCGAGAGCCCATTGAGCGCGAGCGCGGCCTCGCGGCGGACCGCGGCGGAAGGATCGGCGGCGACCTTTTCCACGCAGCCGATCACGTCGCCCTTCGTCGCCCGACACATCCGCAGTCCGATGATCCGCATGGCAGGGTCGTTCGCGGCGAGGAGCGACTGGATCGTCACTGTTGCGCGGCCGGGCAGCATCCCGCCCGCCCAGGCCAATCGGGCCGCATAGCGGTCGTCGTTCGGCTTGGCCAGCGCCTTCTCGATGGCCGCCGCAGCGGCCTCCGGCTCCTTCGCCAGCCGCTCGAGCGCCGTCGCCCGCGTGCAGTGGTTGGGGCTGGCCAGCGCCGCCACGGCGCCCGCCACCGTCGAGAAGTCGGCCGTTGGCACGCTCCACCGCGAGCCCACCGGCGCGATCCGATAGATCCGCCCCTTCTCGGTGTCGCCCATGCCGTGGCCGCCCACGCCGGGGTCGTACCAGTCGGCCACGAGCACGGAGCCGTCGGGGGCCACGCAGACGTCGCTGGGGCGGAACCACTTGTCGGCCGAGCCGTCGGCGATCGACTCCATCGTCGCGTCGTAGCCGGCGCCGCGCGGCTTCACGTGGTACGCCCGCACCACGTTCGGCCCGGCGTCGGCGTGCAGGAGCGAGCCGCGGAAGCGTTCGGGCAGCAAGCTTCCCTCGTAGACGCAGATGCCGCAGGGGGAGCCGCCGCCGGTGAGCAGCAGGTTGGGCACCACCCCGGGATCGTTCTGGTGCCAGTGCTGTAGCGGCACCTCGGCTTCGAGGTTCGTCCGCGGCACCTTCCAGCCGGCGCCGGTCAGCTCGTCGACGTAGCCGAAGTTGCCGAACTCCATCACGTAGTTGATCCGCACCCCCTTGTTGCCGTCGTCGTCGTTGTCGCTCTGCCACAGCGTGCCGAAGGAGTCGACCGCCACCTCGTAGTTGTTGCGGAAGTTGTGGCCGAGCACCTCGAAGTCGGAGCCGTCGGGCCGGCAGCGAAACACCATGCCCTGTCGGTAGGGCTTGCCGGAGTCGTCGACCACGTGGCCGAACCGGTCCTTCACCGGGTTGCCTTCCTTGTCATGCACCGCCTTGCCGGTGTTGCCGAAGTTGAAGTACCAGCGGCCGTCGGGACCGACGACGAAGGCGTGCACGGAGTGGTCGTGCTGCGGCTGGCCGGTCTTCGTGAACAGCGTCTGCTTCCGGTCGGCCTTCAGGTCGCCGTCGTCGTCGTGGAAGACGAACACATCGGGCGCGCAGGAAACGATCACCTTGCGGCCCGGTCCCTCGCCGATCACGCAGATGCCCAGAGCGGAATCGATGTCGCGGCCCTGGTGGAAAACCGTCTGCCTGTCGGCCTTCCCGTCGCCATCGGTGTCCTCGAGGACGAGGATCCGGTCGCCCTCGGGACGGGTCTCCTTCTTGCCGCGGTAGTTGACGACCTCGCAGACCCAAACGCGGCCGCGGGCGTCGACGTCGATGTCGGAGGGGCTCGAGAGGAGCGGCTCGGCCGCGAAGAGCGTGGCCGAGAGATCGGAGGGCGTCTTGAGTTCGGTGGCGTTCGACTCGGCCGCCATGGTCTGCGACCCGCCGGCCATTCCCGCCCAGCAGGCCCCCGCCAGCCACCATGCCCAGCCACCACGCGATCGGCCGTGTCCGCGGATCATGAGATGCTGCTCCTCGTTCTGCCGGGACGGCGTCGGAACGACACCCACACCCCGTTGCCACGATCGAACACCTTCCGCAGAGTATCCCCCACCGTCGGCGCGGCCACAAACGCCCGCGGTCGACCTCGGCCGCAGCGGCGGGTTTGCTTGCGGCCGCGACGCTCCCGGCGGTATCCTCGCCCGGGGTGGCGACGTCACTGCGCACTCGCTCCCGAGCCTTCATTCCAAGGAATTTTCCATGTCCGGCACGACCACCTGCCCCGTTTTCCGTCTGGCGGCCTGGCTCCTCTGCTCCGCAGCCGCCGTCGCCCCGGCGCTCGCCCGCGGCGAGGCTCCGCCTGCCGAGCCCACGGGCATGCAGCAGCTCTTCGACGGCAAGGACCTCGACGGCTGGGACGGCGACCCGCGGCTGTGGAGCGTGCGCGACGGCGTGATTCACGGTGAGACGACGCCCGAGAACGTGGCGCAGGGCAACACGTTCCTGATCTGGAAGGGCGGCGACGTCGGCGACTTCGACCTGCGGCTCTCCTTCCGCTGCAACGCCGTCAACAACTCCGGCATCCAATACCGCTCCAAGCACATCACCGACGCCACCGCCAAGAACAAGTGGGTGGTGCGGGGCTACCAACACGAAATCCGCAACGAGGAGATCTTCCCCAACGTGTCTGGCTTCATCTACGACGAGGGGGGCACTCGGCAGCGGATATGCCAGGTGGGCGAGCAGGCGACCTGGGAGGACGAGGCCGGCAAGAAGGTGACGGCGACCCTCATCGACCAGGAGGGCTTCAAGGACCTGATGAAGGTCGACGACTGGAACGACGTCGTGATCCGCGCCGAGGGCAATCGGATCCGCCACTACCTGAACGGCAAGCTGATCCTCGACTTCACCGACAAGGATTCGAAGCGGGCACTCTCCAAGGGCGTGCTGGCCCTGCAGCTCCACGCCGGCAAGCCGATGTGGGCGGAATACCGCAACATCCGGCTGAAGCCGCTGTAGGACGGATTCGGGAACCGGTCGCGTCGAATCCGCGGCGTTCGGGAGCCGGGGGTCGGCGGAAGCTCGACGAGCGTGTGGCCGCCGCGGCCTTTGCGAGGAGACTTCTGCCGACTCACGGTGGGTGGGCTGAAAGACTGTCGCAGGCACCGGATGCCGTCTGCACGAAACGGCACTAGCAGGCATTCAGGCCCGCCTCCGCGCGAGCGGGAAGTCGCCCGCCACCCATGCAAGAAGTCCCAACCAGAGCCAGAGGCATCCTCCACGCCGCGCGGCTCCGCTGCCCGCGGTGCGGTGTCGGCCCGCTCTTCCGCGGCGCCTTCCGGATGCACGAGTCCTGCCCGCGCTGCGGCTTCTCCTACGAGCGGGAGCCGGGCTTCTACCTCGGCTCGATCTACTTCAACTACGGCGCCACGGTCATCCTCACCGGCGGCCTCTACGCAGTTGTGGTGATGGGCCTGGGGCTCTCGAACGAGACGGCCCTGGCCGCCTGCCTCGCCACCGCGGTGGCCTTTCCGATCCTCTTCTTCCGGCATGCACGCAGCTTCCTGCTCGCCCTCGACAGCTCGGTGAATCAGGATCAGGGGAAGGACCACGGCCAGGATCAGCCACAGGCCGGCGATGATTCCGGCGCGAGCCACGTCGGTGGACTGACCAGCGGCAAGCTCGCCTCGCTGGCCTCCGACGACGGCCGGGCCGGATGCGCCATGGGGGTGGCCCTGGCGCTCATTCTGCTCTTCGGCCTCGGCATGGCCGCCGTCACGCTGCTGTTCACCGGGGATGGCGGCGGCGGCCTGCCACCGGAATGACTCGATCGCGGCGGCGTGATACGCTCTCCGGCCGGCGAGTCGAGCGGCACGATCCGTTCGTTCAGGTTCTTCGATCTTCCAGGGGGTGCTTCATGCGTGCTTCATTCAGCGCCGTCGTCTGCCTGCATTTCTTCGCCGCCGCCGCGGCCCTCTCCGCCCACCGCGGCGCGGTCGCCGACGAGGGCGACCTGCTGCCCACGGTCGGTACGATCGAGCGGCTTGATCCGCGGCTCGACGCGCTCGTGCCCAAGGACGCGAAGATCGAGGTGCTGGCGAGCGGCTTCGAGTGGGCCGAGGGCCCGGTCTGGGTCCGCGACGACCGCGGCGGCCTGCCCGCCGGATCGCTGCTGTTCAGCGACATCCCCAACAACCGCGTCCATCGCTGGAAGGCGGGCGAGGGCCTGAGCATCTTCCTGCAGCCGGCCGGATTCACCGGCCCGTCCGCCTACGGCAAGGAGCGCGGCTCCAACGGCCTCGCGCTCGACCGCCAGGGTCGGCTCATCTCCTGCGAGCACGGCGACCGCCGCGTCAGCCGACTGGAGCCGCAGGGGGGCAAGCGGACGCTCGCCGACTCCTGGCAGGGCAAGCGGTTCAACAGCCCCAACGACGCCGCAGTGCACTCCTCTGGGGCCATCTACTTCACCGATCCGCCCTACGGGCTGCCCCAGGGGGCCGACGACCCGCGCCGCGAGATCGACTTCTGCGGCGTCTACCGGATCGGCGTCGACGGCGGCGTCACGCTCTTGTGCAAGACGATGACCAGGCCCAACGGCATCGCCTTCTCGCCGGACGAGAAGAAGCTCTACGTCGCGCAGTCCGATCCGCAGGCGCCGCTGTGGAAGGTGTTCGAGGTGAAGGCCGACGGCACGCTCGACGAGGGCCGCACGTTCTTCGACGCGACGACGTTGGCGAAGACCCGCAAGGGCCTCCCCGACGGCCTGAAGGTGGACGTCGCCGGCAACGTGTTCGCGACGGGACCGGGCGGCGTGCTCGTGCTCGGGGCCGATGGCAAGCACCTCGGCACGTTCCTCACCGGCCAGAAGACCGCCAACTGCGGCTTCGGCGACGACGGCCAGACACTGTTCATGACGGCCGACTCGCTGCTGTGCCGCGCACGAATCACCACCAGAGGCTGGTGACGGCGGCGTGTGCTCGTCTATACGCCGGGCTCGGCCATCGTGGCCGACCCGGCTTGGCGAGCGCAGCTCGCTGGTGCTTACCCGGGCATCCAGCGCCGTGCACACGCCGGGCTCGGCCATCGTGGCCGACCCGGCTTGGCGAGCGCAGCTCGCTGGTGCTTACCCGGGCATCCAGCGCCGTGCACACGCCGGGCTCGGCCATCGTGGCCGACCCGGCTTGGCGAGCGCA
>JBIJCD010000402.1:0-3545 GCA_044344895.1 Pirellulales bacterium
CCTTTATCTTCCGCGTCGAGCAGGATCCGCCCCCCGGCAAGGTCCGCCGGCTCGACGGCTTCGAGGTGGCGGCACGGCTCTCCTACTTCCTGTGGAGCACGATGCCCGACGACCGGCTGTTCCGCGCGGCCGCCCGCGGCGAGCTCGAGACAGACGAGCAGGTGGTGGCCGCCGCGCTGCGGATGCTCGCCGACGACAAGGCGCGTGCGCTCGTGGAAAACTTCGCCGGCCAGTGGCTGCAGCTCCGCGGCCTGGAGGAGGCCACGCCCGACCGTGGCCGCTTTCCCGGGTTCGACGACGACCTGCGGCGGTCGATGCGGCGGGAGACCGAGGAATTCTTCTGGTCGATCGTGCGGGAAGACCGGCCCGTGCTCGACTTCCTCGAGGCCGACTACACGTTCGTCAACGAGCGGCTGGCGAAGCACTACGGGCTCTCGGGGGTCACGGGCGACGCGCTCGTCCGCGTCTCGCTCGATCCGGAGCGGCGCGGCGGCCTGCTCGGGCAGGCGAGCGTACTCACGGTGACGAGCAACCCCACGCGGACGAGCCCCGTGAAGCGGGGCAAGTGGATCCTGGAGAATCTGTTCGCGGCTCCGCCGCCCCCGCCCCCGCCCAACGTGCCGGAGCTGAAGGATGCCGGCGGCGAGAAGCTCACCGGCACGCTGCGGCAGCGGATGGAGCAGCACCGGGCCGACCCCGGCTGCGCGGCCTGCCACCAGCTGATGGATCCGCTCGGCTTCGGCCTGGAAAACTACGACGCCGTGGGGGCCTGGCGGACGCAGGACGGCGACACCGCCGTGGACGCCGGCGGGGAGCTGCCGGGGGGCCGGAGCTTCAAGGGGCCGAAGGAGCTGCGGCAGGTGCTCCTCGACCGGCGGGACGAGTTTCGCCGCTGCCTGGCGGAGAAGCTGCTCACCTACGCGCTCGGCCGCGGACTCGAATGGTACGACGCCTGCGCGGTGGAGCGGATCGCCGAACGAACGGCGGCCGGGGGCGACAAGTTCTCCGTGCTGGTAGCCGAGATCGTCAAAAGCCCGGCTTTCCGCAAGCGTGAGTCGGCCTCGGCCCGATGACAGCTTCGGGGGCCGCCGCGGCCACAGCGAGCAAACTCGTACCGTTCCCGGCGGCGCGGATCGATGCCGTCGCAACCCATGCACGCCCGACTACAATGCTTGTGATGGGATGAGGACCCGACTGAGGAGGAGGCTTCCATGGGCATGATCCTCTCGCGACGCACGGTGCTCCGCGGTTTGGGCACGACGGTAGCCCTGCCGGTCCTGGAGGCGATGCTGCCGGCGGCGGCCCTGGCCGCGCCGCGGAAGCCGTCGGGCAAGCTGCCGCTGCGGATGGCCTTCCTCTACTCCCCCAACGGCATGCACATGCCCGACTGGACGCCGTCGTCCGAGGGCTCCGCCTTCAGCGTGCCCTGGATCCTCGAGCCGCTGGCCGACCTCCGCGGCCAGTGGAGCGTGCTCACCGGGCTGGCCCACAAGAAAGCCAACGCCAATGGCGACGGCGGTGGCGACCACGCCCGGGCGATGACGACATTCCTCACCGGCGTGCAGGCCCGCAAGACCTCGGGCGCCGACATCCACGCCGGCGTCTCGGCCGACCAGATCGCGGCCAAGGCGATCGGCAAGCGGACACGGCTGCCGTCGCTCGAGATCGGGGCGGAGGCGGGCGGCCAGTCGGGCTCGTGCGACTCGGGCTACAGCTGCGCCTACTCCTCCACGATCTCCTGGCGGAGCGAGACGCAGCCGGTGCCGAAGGAGACCGACCCTCGACTGATCTTCGAGCGACTCTTCGAGAACGGCCGGCCGGAGGAATCCGAGGCCACGCGGGCCCGGCGGGCGGCCGTGAGCCGCAGCGTGCTCGATTTCGTGCTGGAGGATGCGAAGCGGCTCGACAACACCCTCGGTGTCGCCGACCGGCGGAAGCTCGACGAGTATCTCTCCTCCGTCCGCGAGCTGGAGCGGCGGATCGAGCGGTCCAACAAGAACACCGGCGGCCTGGGGATCAAGAAGCCCGAGGAGGTGCCCGAGACCTACGAGGAGCACCTGCGACTGCTGGCCGACCTGATGGTGGTGGCCTTTCAGACCGACCAGACCCGGCTGGCGACCTTCGTGTTCGCCAACGAGGGGAGCAACCGGAACTACTCGTTCATCGGCGTGCCCGAGGGGCACCACGAGCTGTCGCACCACGGCAACGACCCGGCCAAGCACGAGAAGCTGCGCAAGATCAACCGCTTCCACGTGGAGCAGCTGGCCTACCTGCTCAAGCGGCTTCACGGCGTGAAAGAGGCCGACGGCACGCTGCTCGACCGCTGCATGATCGCCTACGGCAGCGGCATGGGCGACAGCAACCGCCACGACCACGAGGACCTGCCGCTCCTGCTGGCGGGGGGAGGCTCGGGCTCGCTCAATCCGGGCCGGCACGTGCGGTACAAGAAGGGCACGCCCGCCGCCAACCTCCACCTGGCCCTTCTCCACCGCCTGGGCGTCACGATCGACGCCATCGGTGATAGCACGGGGATGCTCGACGAGATCTGACGCGGGAGCGGCGCGGAAAAGCCGGGGGGCTGGCCCCGTCCCTGGCAGGCCGCCGGCCGGGCTTTGCTGGGGCACCGCAGAGCCCGTCTTTTGACAAGGCCCGCACACAATCGTAACTTTTATGGTTGGTGGGCCGGCGGCGGGACGATTTTCATACCGTAGACGATTCCGATCGTCGGCTTGCCCAGAGCGGAACGAATGGCGATCCGAGGCTGTTTGGACCTCGGAGGCCGTCGTGTTCGCACGTTCGTCCGACGTCCGTAGTTCTCTGACGATTGCGATCACATTTCGGTTTCATTTTTCATCGCCTTATCCACCTCGTTTCCTGGAACCAACTGCCATGAAGACCTCTTCTCTCCGACCGCCGCACCCGCGGCGGTTCGGCCGGCCCGCACCAGCCGGCCGCGGCTTCACGCTCGTGGAACTGCTCGTCGTGATCGCCATCATCGGCGTGCTCGTCGGCCTGCTGCTGCCGGCCGTCCAGGCCGCCCGCGAATCGGCCCGCAAGTCGACCTGCGGCAACAACCTCAAGCAGCTCGGCCTGGCCTGCATGAACTTCGTCGACGCGAAGGGGGCGCTGCCCCCGTCGATCCACGACAGCAACGACATCACGAATCCCGCCTCGAGCGGCACCGACCCGACGCAAAACGTCACCGGCCTCGGCTGGGGCTTCTGGATCCTGCCCTACACCGACGGCCAGACGGTGTACGACCAGATCGGCACCGAGACTGGCACGTTCACGCGCAACTGGCAGAGCTCGACCGACCTGTGCCGCCAGCTGGCCTCGACGAGCCTGAAGACCTACGAGTGCCCGTCGAACGAAAGGTACGGCGAGGGTAGCCCCAGGTCGATCGCAGCCTCGGGCACGATGGCCGCAAGGAATCCCGGGCGGATGAACTACGGCGCCAACTGCGGCCGTGCGGCTCTTTCCGGATGGAGGACCGACGGCAACAACGCCGGCGTCGTGCCGCCGACCGGCGCGACCGCCTACCCAAG
>JBIJCD010000401.1:0-3552 GCA_044344895.1 Pirellulales bacterium
CGGCCCGCCGTCGAGCTGCTCGAGATCGTCGCGCCGACGGGCTGAACGAAGGCGATGCGATCAAAATTTTGGCCACTCCGGGGACACTGCCCAAGGTCTTGCGCACAAGCCGTTTGCGACGACTGCGACGATCTTGACTCAATACGCAAGATGCCGCTAGAGTTGCGTTCGTGGCAAGGATGGCAAGCCTGGTGGCCGCTCGGGAATCGGAGTTCCCACCCCCCAACTGCCCTTCTTGGCTCAGTTTGGCTCAGTTCGGTCACCGCCATGATCGTGCGCCGGGTGTTTCGGCACTCGGGGCCAGCGTGGCGAACATGCGAGGGAGTGCGGTCGTTACGGCAACCAGGAGGCCTAGGGGTTCGGGGTTGGCTTGCGGTAGCGAGCAGCTTCGTTCCCCGTTTTGACTAGCTGTTACCACGGCTAGGGAGAGGGTGGTAAAGCACATGCAGAAGACTGTTTACACGACGGGTGAAGCCGCCAAGATTTGCAAGGTGAGTCAGCAGACGATCATTCGCTGCTTCGACTCCGGTCAGCTCAAGGGCTTCCGCGTGCCGGGCAGCCGGTTCCGCAGGATTCCCCGCGACCAGCTGTTCCTGTTCATGCGGGACAACGGCATCCCGACCGACGCTCTCGAGAGCGGCCGGCGGAAGATTCTCGTCGTCGACGACGACCAGGATCTCGTCGACCTGATCACCGACGTGCTCGAGCGCGACGGCCGGTTCGAGACGCGGAGCGTCAACAACGGCTTCGATGCCGGCATGATGGTCAAGGACTATCGTCCCGACCTCATCGTGCTCGACGTCATGCTGCCCGACATCAACGGCAAGGAAGTCTGCCAGCGGGTCCGCAGCGACTCCACGATGGACGAGGTGCGGATCATCTGCATCTCGGGCATGTGCGAGCCCGACAAGATCGAGGACCTGAAGGCCTCCGGGGCCAACGAGTTCCTGCAGAAGCCGTTCGAGGCCGAGGTGCTCGTCGACCGGATCTGCAGTCTCCTCGACATCGAGTCGGTGGCCGCCGGTTCGTGATGCGGCGCCGGCTGGACCGGCCGAGATCAATCAGGCGGCAGCGCCGGCGTCATGCCGGTGCTGCCGTCCTGTTTTGGTCCCGGCTCACGCGATCTGAACAGGGTGCGCATTCCACGGAGCATCGCCCGTGACCGAGCGTCCGGTTGAATCGGCCCAGGATCCCGTCGGCGGGACTGTGGCGTGGTTTCTGGTCGACGAGCGAGCGGAGCGGCCGCAGGAGGACGGCATCGTGCCGCTCTCACGGCGGGATTGCCTCGACGTCGCCCGCGCGGCGTTGGCGTTGGCGGCCCGCCAGGCCGACGTGTCGCCGCATCAAGCTCAGGCTGCCGTGGCGATCGCGGGGTTGTTCGAATCGGTCCGCGTGCCTGGCCTCGGCGCCTGGATCGGCCGGATGCCCGCGGCCGGCGGGAGTTCTCTCCTGCGGGCGCTGGCGGCCGCGCTCGTCCTGCCCGGCGACGATCGAGGGCCGTCGGCGCCGGGAGGTGGTGGCGCGACGCCCGAGGCCGGCCTGCTCCGAGAATCGCTCCGGTTCGCTGCGGCCGATGCCGCCCTGCGGGAAAACTTCGACCGTGCCGTGGCCGATGCCCGGCTCGAGGCGATGCGTGAGCTGGCCTATGGCGCCGGCCACGAGATCAACAATCCGCTGGCCAACATCGCCACGCGGGCGCAGGCGCTGCTCCTGGAGGAGGTCGATCCCGAGAGGCGTCGGCGGCTGTCGACCATCGTGGACCAGGCGTTCCGGGCGCGGGACATGATCGGCGGCCTGATGGTCTTCGCCCGCCCGCCGAAGCCGCGGCGGGAGACGAGCGACGTGGGGGGGATCGTCACCGCGGCGATCGAGGCGGTGCGTGTTCAGGCCGCCGGTCGCGGCGTGCGGCTCGAATACAGTCCGTTGCCCGCGCCCGCCGCCGTGTTCGTCGACAGGGTGCAGGCCGAGGAGGCGGTGCGGGTCGTGATCGTCAATGCGCTCGAGGCGGCGGCCGCCGGCGGCCGCGTGGTCGTGCGGGTGTCGCGGTGCCTCGATGACGGCCCCGGCGTGTGTGAGGTGAGCGTCGAGGACACTGGCCGGGGCATGCCGCTCGAGCAGGTGAAGCGGGCATTCGACCCGTTCTACAGCGGCCGCGAGGCCGGCCGGGGCGCCGGCCTGGGTCTTCCCAAGGCGTGGCGGCTGGTCGAATCGAGCGGCGGCACGGTGCTGATCGATTCCCGGCCCGGTCACGGGACGCGGGTGCTGATCCGGCTGCCCATGGAGTCAGTCGGCAGTGGGAGCCGTCCAGCCGGCCTGCATGGCGCCGAATCGCGGGACGCCGCCGCTGTCCCGCGAGACACGGCCACCTGACTGGCGGCATATTCTTCCCAATCTCGCCAGTCCGCGTGCGCCAGCAGTGGATGCACGGCCGCCGGGTCGCGCGTCAGCCCAAAACATCTGGTTTCTCGCTTGTTGGCATTCTCGTCGTTCTCTATCCTGCCCCATCGAGTGTCCCGGATTCGCGGCGACGGATCGCCGTACCAGCGCACAACAGGGATGTTTCCATGAGTTTCACCGGACAGCGGGCTGAATCAGGCAGCGGTACTCTCGAGGCCGTCGGGCCGGTGCCGGCAGCCGTCGGGCGTCCGCGGTGTACGTTGCATCCGGCGGCTGACAGGGCATCGATCCCGCACCGAGAGCCGTGGTCTCTCGCCGACGCCGCACCCCTGGATGCCGTTGGGGCGACAGCCGCCTGGCTGCTCGCTCGGCAGCATGCCGATGGCCACTGGCGCGGGCCTCTCGAGGGCGACACGATCCTCGAGAGTGAATACATCCTGATCCTCGCCTGGGCTGGAAAGCTCGGACGGCCGGAGGTGGCCGGTGCTGCCCAACGGATCCTCCAGGAGCAGCTTCCCGAGGGTGGGTGGGCGATCCATCCGGGCGGCCCGGTGGACGTCAGCGCCAGCGTGAAGGCTTACTTCGCTTTGAAGATCACCGGTCACGATCCCGACGCGGAGCCCCTGCGCCGCGCCCGGCGGGCCATCGAGGACGCCGGCGGACCCTGGGCCGTCAACAGCTTTACGCGGTTTTACCTCGCCCTGCTCGGGCAGATGTCCTACGCCGACTGTCCGGCCGTGCCTCCCGAGATGGTGCTGCTGCCCGACTGGTTTCCGGTCAATCTGCAGCGGGTTTCCGCATGGTCGCGGACGATGATCGTGCCGCTGTCGCTGATCTGGGCCTTCAAGCCGGTACGGCCGATTCCGCCCGCGCAGGGCATCGCCGAACTGTTCGGTCCGGACGCCGCCCGAAGCGGGCGTCCCGTGGCGGGCGGCAAGGGCGGATGGGACCGTTTTTTTCGTGGCGTCGATTGGCTCTTGAAGGCCTCCGACTCGCTGGGCGTGCGGCCGCTGCGCCGCCGGGCGGTGGCCGCCTGCCGCCGTTGGATGCTGGAGCGGTTCGACGGCAGCGACGGACTGGGCGCCATCTTTCCGCCGATCGTGTGGAGCATCGTGGCCCTGCGGGCGATGGGCTGTGCCGACGATTCGCCGGAGG